>JAJRRX010000176.1 GCA_024279075.1 Alphaproteobacteria bacterium
CGCTTGATACTGATCCGCGCAAGGCAGACGCGATCCCTTCCACCAAGGGCACCCTGAGCGAATGAGCTGTGTCATTGTTGATTACGACTCCGGCAATCTGCGCTCTGCCGCCAAAAGCTTTGAGCGCATGGCGGCGGAAACCGGTGATACGATTGTCGTAAGCTCCGACCCAGATGTGGTCGCCAAAGCCGACCGGATTGTGCTGCCCGGCGTTGGCGCTTTTAAGGATTGCCGCGATGGTTTAGGGGGCTACACCGGCCTGTTTGAAGCCATCGAGCAGCGGGTTATCACTGAAGGCGCACCGTTTCTGGGCATCTGCGTGGGTATGCAGCTCATGGCCAGCATGGGCCGCGAGCATGGGCATGAAACCACAGGGTTTGACTGGATTGCAGGCGAGGTTGTCGAGTTTCAGCCCGATAACCCCGCTCTGAAAATCCCGCATATGGGCTGGAACGAGCTGGTGATCGACCAGCCCCACCCTGTGCTGGAAGGCCTGAACCACGGTGACCACGCCTATTTTGTGCATTCTTACCACCTTGCGCCGACCAACCCTGCCCATAAGCTGGCCCATGCCAATTATGGCGGCGAGATCACGGCTGTGGTTGGGCGGGATAATATGATCGGCACGCAGTTTCACCCCGAAAAGAGCCAAGCAACGGGGCTGCGGCTGATCGGGAATTTCTTGACATGGGCACCCTAGTGGCGGCCTGAAGCCCGCCCAACCAATTTACCCGTAGGGTGCGTGGTCACCACGCACCATTATGGCCGCCAGCCCGGCCCTTTAAAAACATACCCAAGCGCCTCGCGCAGCCCCTTGGCTTTGCGCACGTCGCGCCAGATATTGCCGTATTCTGCAAACATCACCTTGAGCGGGTTTACCGAGTTGATCGGCTCGGTAATGCCGTAAACCACGGCCTCCTCCTCCGGCGCATAAGTGCCGAATATCCGGTCCCAGAGGATCAAAATCCCGCCGTAGTTCTTGTCAATATATTGTGGGTTGGCGCCGTGATGCACGCGGTGGGTCGAGGGGGTGTTGAGCACCCGATTAACCCAGCCAAGCTTGCCGAGCTTTTCTGTGTGGATCCAGCTTTGGTAGGCCAGCACCACCGAAATGCCCACAATCACCTGCGCCAGCGAAAAGCCGAGCAACACCATGGGCAGGAAAAACACCCATTCGATCAGCGAATCCACCCAAGAGATCCGCAGGGCGGTGGTGAAGTTGAACTCCTTTGATGAGTGGTGCACCGAATGGTTGGCCCAGAGCAAGCGGACTTCGTGCTCGGTGCGGTGCATCCAGTAATAGCTGAAATCGGCGGCCAGAATGGCGAGCAAAAACACCGGCCAGCTATCGGGCATCGGGCCAAGCGCGAAGGGCGTGGCCAGCCACAGACCGATCACAAAGATCAGCCCGTAGAACGTTCGCTCCAGCACCGCGCTCACGATCGCGATGAAGCCGTTCAAAAAGCTCTCCCCCAGCTTTTTTCGCCGCCCTTTCACCACGTCCCACACGGCCTCGGACACCAACGCGAGCAGGAAGGCGAGGCCGAGAATGCCCAGTATTTCAAAGGTGAGCGCGTAATGCGCCAAATCACTTTCCAAGTTTTCCATTGCGTGGGTCTTTCCGGTTTGGTATAATTTTTGAGTGAACGTTCGTTCATTCATATATATACGGAAACGCAAGATGCAAAAGAAAATTGGCAAGCGGGAGGCGACCACCTTAACGCGGCGCACCCACATTGTGCAGGCGGCGGCGCTGTGTTTTATCGACCAAGGCTTCCACCAAACCAGCGTGCGGGACATCGCCAAGCGGGCCAAAACCAGCCTTGGCAACCTTTATAACCACTTTGAAAACAAGACCGCGCTGATCGCTGAAATAGCGGCGCTGGAGGCGGAGGAACTGGCGGGCGTGGCCAAGGTGCTCAGCGGCACGGCCCCGCCGGAAAAACGCATGGAGCGCTTTATTAAAGCCTATTTCAAAGCGGTTTCTGGCAAGGAAAACGCGGTGTTAACGGCGGAGATTATGGCCGAAGCCATGCGCACCCCGAGCATTGCAACGGGATATGACGCCAACCGGCAGGCGCTGCTAAGCGCGCTCACGCCCTTGGTCGAAACCCTGCACCCGAGCGCCCTACCCCGCCCTCGTGCCGAGCTTATTCTGGATATGATCGAGGGCGCGGGCATTCGTGTGTCGTTTGATACGGCCAAGGCCAAAAAGGCGGCATGCACCGCCTTGATAGACTGGATTTTGCCGTAGGGTGCGTGGTTTTCCACGCACCGCATTGTTTTGGTGGGTTATACCCCCCTACTGCACACGCGTCCAATCACTTGAGCGGCAAAAAATGCCCGCCACGCAGCCCTGCACCACCAGCGTATCGCCGCTCAGCGTCAGGTTGGCGCGGTAGGTTTTATCGCTGTCTGGTGCCCACACATTACCCTTGTTCCAGCGGTCCGTCCCGTTGGCCTGCATGCCCCAGATAATTGGCTTGCCGTTATTATCTTGCGAAGCGCCTGCAAATCCCTCGGTGATCACACCGCAAATTTGCGCTGCATTACTAGCGCACGGGTAAATCTGCACCTGAATATACTTGCCTTCGTCATTGGGCGCGGTTTGCCACAGCCCTGTTACATCACCAGCCTGTGCGGCCATCGGCAGGGCCAGCAAGGCCGCTATAAGAATTTTTTTCATTTTTACACTCCTGTTGGATGGTAAAACAGTAGCGAAATAGGCCTTCCCGTCAATAGTGACGTAATGGCAGCTTGCACGCGGGCGATTTTGCGCTAAAACGCGGAGGAACCCAAGGAGGCCACCATGATCCTTTACCCCGCGATAGATTTGAAAGACGGCAACTGTGTGCGCCTTGTAAAGGGCGAGATGGATCAAGCGACGGTGTTTAGTGATAACCCCGCAGCGCAGGCGAAGGCCTTTCAGGATGCGGGTTGTGAATGGCTACATTTGGTTGACCTTAACGGCGCCTTTGCTGGGGAACCCGTTAACGCCGCCCCCGTCGAGGCCATCCTGAAAGAATGCACCATCCCAGCCCAACTCGGCGGCGGTATCCGCGATATTGCCACCATCGAGCATTGGCTCGCACGGGGGTTGCAGCGCGTGATCCTCGGCACTGTGGCCCTGCGTAACCCTGAGTTGGTGAAGGAAGCGGCGCGGCTTTTCCCTGACCATGTGGCTGTTGGCATAGATGCGCGCGGCGGTATGGTGGCGGTGGAGGGTTGGGCCGAAACCTCGGACGTGACGGCGCTGGAGCTGGCCAAACAGTTCGAGGATGCCGGCGTCTCTGCTATTATTTACACTGACATTGACCGTGACGGTGCCATGCAAGGCCCCAACGTGGCGGCCACCGCGGCGCTGGCCAAGGCTGTCAACATTCCGGTGATCGCCTCGGGCGGCATTAGCTCGATGGAGGATCTACGCGCGCTCAAAGCTTGTGGCGCGCCGCTAAACGGGGCGATTTCCGGGCGGGCGCTTTATGACGGGGCGATTGATGCGGCAAAAGCGTCGGCCTTTCTGAAGGCGTAAAGCATGGGCGCTGACACCCATGCGTCTCGGCGCGGCTTGGCGTTTAGTTTATATTCCATCCCGATAAACGCCGCCCTGTTGGGGTTTTCGTTACTCCTAAAACGGGCCTTGGCTGAGGCTTCGGGACGTTGATACCTAGGCATTTATGGACGGGTTAAACGGTGGGGCGAAGGGGCAATGGCGCGTGGCCAATTTATCGTTGTTCGGCACCCCGCCCCTGAGCATGGCTTTAACTTGGATAACCATATTGCCGAGAAGGTATTACCGGATTATAGCTCGTGCATCCTATATCTGGCAGGGTTTTCGCTTGGGCGGAATCCGAAAATGGCAGGCCGCGGACTAGGCCTTTAAACGGCGCCGCTTACAAACTGGGCATTTTTTTTAGCGGTGCCGCGTGTTGCTGCATATTTTCTAGCATCTTTTTTTGCAGTTATTGTTTATTATGAGCACCTTACGCCACTCTCTCTATGGTGGTATTAACTATTGATTCAACACTTATTCTTTGATATAAATTGAAAGCACCAGCGATTACGAATCTATTAGTGCTTTAAGTTTTTTTGTATTTCTAATCTTGCTGAATAAGTGTTTTAATTAGTGAAAGTGCGGTTATGAATATTTCAAAAGACGTTATTGAAAAACTCAAATCACAAGTGAAGTTTGAGTAAGATTCCGACATCCAACAATTTATAGCAGATGCACTGAATAGCTATATTGAGCTTGGCCAACTGATGAGCAGTGGCGGCAAGCTCCAGCTTCATATGCCAAATGGCGATATCCGCGGTATTATTTTACCGTTTCAAAAGCAAAGCGCATAGCGCAACCAAAAAATCCATAAAAAAAATAAGCGGGTGAGGGAATATTTATGTCTGGATATCAGTTTATCGGAACAACAGCGAATGATGCTTTTGGCAAATCCGTATCCTCGGCTGGGGATGTAGATGGCGACGGGCTAGATGACCTGATCATCGGGGCCCCCGATGCGGTTGGTGGGATTTTTTATTCAGGCGAAGCCTATTTGATAACGGGCGCTGATCTGGCCGCCGCTGACGCTGCCGATGGCACGGTAGATGGTGTCATTGATGTTGATAACATAAACGAGCAAAGCACCTCTTACCAGTTCCTCGGTGGTCCTGTTTTTAACGGGAATGCCGGCGCTAGTGTCACCTCTGCGGGTGATATTGACGGGGATGGGCTGGATGACTTGCTCATAACGGCTTCCATCCCTTCTGGCATCGCTAGTACAACTCATAGTGTTACCTACCTTGTGTCGAGTGCAGATCTTGCGGCGGCAGACGCAGCTGACGGCACAGTTGACGGTGTCATTTCCCTAGATAATGTAAGTGCGCAGAGCAGCTCTTATCAGATAAACGGGGTTTCATTTCTGTCGTCATATTCATCAATCGCCGCAGCGGGCGATGTAAATGGCGATGGAATTGCTGATTTTATCATCGGTGAGCCCAGTGCCTTTACCAGCGCTAACGGCGCTGGTGGAAGCTATCTGATATCAGGCGCAGACCTTGCGGCAGCTGATGCCGCTGATGGCCTCGTGGACGGGGTGATCGGCCTTGATAACGTGAGTGCGCAAAGCACATCTTATCAGTTTAATGGGGCTTCCTCCGGCGTAAATTCTGGCATTTCGGTGTCCTCCGCCGGGGATGTGGATGGCGACGGGCAGGATGACCTGCTTATCGGCGCGAATAAGGGCATTTCTGGTGGCACCCAATCTGGCGGTGCTTTCTTGATAAACAGCACGGACCTTGCCGCCGCTGATGCGGCTGACGGCACGGTGGATGGGATCATCGATCTTGGCAACGTAAGTGCCCAAAGCACATCCTACGAGTTCGTTGGTGGCAGTCTATTTGATAGGGCTGGTGCGGCAGTGTCCTCTGCCGGAGATGTGGATGGCGATGGGCTGGCCGATTTGCTTATTGGCGTAACCGGTGATGATACTGGGGGCCAGGATGCCGGAGGTGCTTATTTAATAACGGGCGCGGACCTTGCCCTCGCGGATGCCGCTGATGGGGTGGTTGATGGGGTTATCGACCTTGATAATGTCAACGCGCAAAGCACATCTTATCAGTTTATCGGTGGCGCGGCGTATGATTCAGCTGGCGTTTCTGTTGCGTCTGCGGGCGATGTGGACGGCGACGGGCTGGCTGACCTGATTATCGGGGCAATAGATGCTGATGGTGGCGGTTTTGGTTCCGGCGAGGCCTACCTCATGACCGCAGCCGACCTTGCCGCCGCCGATGCCGCCGATGGTACTGTTGATGGTGTGATTGACCTTTATAACGTCAACGAGCAAAGCACATCCTATCAGTTTGTCGGCACAGAAATCTCGGATGGGGCTGGCGTCTCGGTGTCCTCGGCAGGCGATGTAGACGGCGATGGATTGGATGACATTCTCATCGGGGCCTACCTAGCTGATGGCGGCGGCGTTGACTCTGGCGAAAGCTACCTCATAACCGCCGCAAACCTTGTGGCTGCTGATGCTGAAGATGGCACCATAGATGGTGTGATCGACCTTGGTAACCTATACCAACCCTCAATTCCTTCGGTTTCCTACCAATTTAATGGCACTGAGGCGGGAGATGTGGCTGGCTATTCGGTTTCCTCAGCGGGGGATATTGATGGCGACGGGCTGGATGACCTGATCATTGGCGCGCCGCGTGCGGATGGTGGCGGCGTGGACTCCGGCGAAAGCTACTTGGTTTCTGCGGCAGGCCTTGCAGCAGCAGATGCCGCCGATGGCACTGTGGATGGGGTGATCGACCTAGATAATATCAACGAGCAAAGCGCCTCCTATCAGTTTATCGGCACCGAGCTCGGAGATAATGCTGGCTATTCGGTTTCCTCGGCAGGGGATGTAGATGGTGACGGGCTGGATGACCTTATCATCGGGGCCTATCATGCTGATGGCGGCGGCAAGAACTCCGGCGAAAGCTACCTGATCACAGGTGCTGATCTTGCGGCGGCCGATGCCGCTGATGGTATGGTGGATGGGGTGATCGACCTAGATAATATCAATGAGCAAAGCACCTCGTATCAGTTTATTGGCACTGAAGCTGGCGATGCGGCTGGTTTTTCTGTGTCCTCGGCAGGAGATGTTGACGGCGACGGGCTGGATGATTTGATCATTGGGAGCTTTACTGCCGATGGCGGCGGAGCCAATTCTGGTGAGAGCTACTTGATTTCAGGCGCAGACCTCTTGGCGGCTGATGGTGCGGATGGCCTTGTTGATGGCGTGATCGACCTTGATAACGTCAACGAGCAGGCCACCTCGTATCAGTTTATTGGCACTGAGGCGGGGGATGGTTCGGGGTACTCCGTTGCGTCTGCCGGTGATATAGATAATGATGGGCTGGACGACCTAATCATTGGTGCCCCGAATGCGGATGGGGGTGGCTCCAATTCTGGTGAGAGCTACCTGATTTTGGGCGCAGACCTAGTGGCAGCCGATGGCGCAGATGGCCTTGTAGACGGCGTGATCGACCTTGATAACGTCAATGAGCAAACAGGCTCCTATCAATTTATCGGCACCCAAGCGGCTGATTTTGCGGGTCTTTCTGTCGCGTCTGCTGGCGATGTTGACGGCGATGGGGCGGATGACCTCATCATCGGTGCTTTATTCGCCGATGGCGGCGGCTTAAATTCCGGCGAAGGCTACTTGCTAACCAGCGCCGACCTTGTGGCAGCCGATGCGGCCGATGGGCTTGTTGATGGCGTGATCGACCTTGATAATATCAATGAGCAAAGCGCTTCTTACCAGTTTATCGGCACCCAAGCCGGGGATCTAACCGGCCGCTCTTTTGCCTCGGCGGGCGATGTTGACGGTGACGGGCTGGCTGATTTAATAATTGGTGCAAACCGCGGCGACGGCGGCGGCACTAACTCGGGTGAAAGCTTCTTGATTATGGGCGTGGATCTGGCCGCGGCCGATGCGGCCGATGGCGCGATTGATGGTGTGATCGATCTTGATAATATCAACGAGCAAAGCGCCTCCTATCAGATCGTCGGCGCTCAGGCGGGAGATGGTTTTGGCTGGTCTGTTTCCTCGGCAGGCGATGTGGATGGCGATGGATTAGCCGATATTCTCATCGGGGCTAATAATGCTGATGGAGGCGGTGTTGACTCAGGTGCCAGCTATCTTCTCACCGCCGCCAACCTTGCTGGGGCTGATGCCGCCGATGGCACGGTTGATGGCGTGATCCATATTGATAGCCTGTGGTGCTTTGTGGCTGGCACGCAGGTGCTAACCCCCTCCGGCGAGGTCCCGATTGAGGATCTGGAGGTTGGCCAAATGGTCATCACCAAAGATCGCGGCCCGCAGCCTGTGCGCTGGATAGGCACCAGCACCCGCCAAGCTAAAGGCGCTCTGGCCCCTATTCGCTTTCGCAAAGACAGCATAGGCAACCACCGCGATTTGCTGGTTTCGCCGCAGCACCGCATGCTGGTTTCTGGCTGGCAGGCGGAGCTGCTATTTGGCGAAGATGAACTTCTGGTATCCGCTGTTTCCTTGGTAAATGACAACACGATCGCACGGGTTGAGGGCGGCGAGGTAAGCTACATTCACCTGCTGTTTGACCAGCACGAAATCGTGTTTGCCCAAGGCGCACCCTCTGAGAGCTTCCATCCGGGCGAGGCTGATTTATCCACCATGGCGCCCGCCGCCAAAGCCGAGATATTGCGCCTGTTTCCGGAGTTGGAAATGCAAGACGAAGACAGCTATGGAGGCTCGGTTCGCTCAGTGCTTAGCCCACATGAAGCGTGTTTGTTGCAAATCAGGTAACCGGGTGCCAAACGTTTTAGAACGCCCTAACCTCAATTTTTGAGGCAAAAATGTTGGGCAATGCCTAACGCTTGTAAAGTGGCGGAAGAATACGTCAGCCTTTTATTAGCAAAAGCGATGCCGGTCGCAAATCTTTCGATTTGTAGCAAAGGGCCAATCAAACACGAGCGACAAGACATGCATCGTGGATGGCGACACCCTTTGGCTGAACGGTGTCAATATAAG
Organism: Alphaproteobacteria bacterium; assembly: GCA_024279075.1. GTDB lineage: Bacteria > Pseudomonadota > Alphaproteobacteria > Rhodobacterales > Rhodobacteraceae > UBA3077. Next base: position 8,547 of record JAJRRX010000176.1, read on the forward strand.
GCTGAAGGACTTTGATACCCCAGAGCCGCGCACAAATGTCTGCAACGGCTTTGCCAAAATTGATCTGCCCCACCAAGCAACGGCGCACCTGTAAGTGCTCTTGAACACAGGCACATGGTCTATAGAAACACTTGATTTGGATGGAACCGGCAAGCGCCGCCTTGCAACGTAACCAGCCGCTAGAGGCCGCCTTATTTTCCGGTTTTCCCGCATTTATGATCCGTCTTTAACGACGTCGTTATGGACGTGTTTTATTGGGGAGCGGGTTATGCGGGGTGAAATTCTTGTTGGCGTGGAGCGGC
>JAJRRX010000177.1 GCA_024279075.1 Alphaproteobacteria bacterium
AATGCCATGACCAAATCAGCCGGGTCGGATAGTAAAAACACCCTATATTGCTCGTTTTGCGGCAAGAGCCAGCACGAGGTCCGCAAGCTTATTGCAGGGCCGACTGTGTTCATCTGTGATGAATGTGTTGAGCTTTGTATGGATATTATTCGCGAAGAGAGCAAATCCAGCCAGATAAAAAGCTCGGATGCCGTGCCTTCGCCAAAAGAAATTTGCGGCGTGTTGGATGATTATGTCATCGGGCAGGCGACAGCCAAAAAGGTGCTCTCGGTCGCGGTGCACAACCACTATAAGCGGCTGGAACATGCGGGCAAGGAAGATGGCGTGGAGTTGGCGAAATCCAACATTATGCTGATCGGCCCTACGGGTTGCGGCAAAACCCTGCTGGCGCAAACGCTGGCACGGACGCTGGATGTGCCCTTTACTATGGCAGATGCCACCACGCTGACAGAGGCCGGCTATGTCGGCGAGGATGTGGAGAACATCATCCTCAAGCTACTGCAATCGGCTGAGTATAACGTGGAGCGCGCCGAGCGTGGGATTGTTTATATCGACGAGGTGGATAAAATTTCACGCAAGGCGGAAAACCCGTCGATCACTCGTGATGTGTCGGGTGAGGGCGTGCAGCAGGCCTTGCTGAAAATCATGGAAGGCACGGTTGCCAGCGTGCCACCGCAAGGCGGGCGCAAGCACCCACAGCAGGAGTTTTTGCAGGTCGATACCACCAACATTCTGTTTGTCTGTGGCGGTGCCTTTTCGGGCTTGGACAAAATAATTTCCCAGCGCGGCAAAGGCTCGGCTGTTGGTTTTGGAGCTGACGTGCGCGATAATGATTTGCGCGGTGTTGGCGAGGTATTCAAAGATCTTGAGCCAGAAGACCTGCTGAAATTTGGCCTTATCCCTGAATTTGTTGGCCGCCTGCCGGTGATCGCAACGCTCGAGGACCTCGACGCCGATGCGCTGGTGACCATCCTTTCCGAGCCAAAGAATGCGCTGGTCAAGCAATATCAGCGGCTATTTGAGCTTGAAAATGTGGAACTTACGTTCACACCCGAAGCGCTCATCGCCATTGCCAACCGCGCCATCAAGCGCAAAACCGGTGCGCGCGGCTTGCGCTCTATCCTTGAGGAAGTGTTGCTCGACACCATGTTTGACCTTCCGGGGCTGGATAACGTGGTGGAAGTTGTGGTCAACGAGGAAGCAATTTCGGGTGACGCGGAGCCGTTGATGATATATGCAGATAGCAAAGAGCAGGCCTCGGCCTCTTAAGCGGAGCAGATGATGAAATTTATTCTATCCTTGCTAACATGGTGGAACGGCCAAACCCTTGGCACGCGCATATTTACGTGGCGGCACGGCCAGCCGGTGGGCGAGGATGACCTTGGCAATAAATACTATGAAAGCAAAGACGGTTCGCGCCGCTGGGTGATTTATAATGGCCCGATTGAGGGCTCCCGCGTGCCCGCCGCATGGCATGGTTGGCTGCACCACACCTTTGATAACCGCCCGGGCAACAACCCGCTGCCGGTGCAAAGCTGGGAAAAACCAAGCATACCAAACCCTACGGGCACCGCGCAAGCTTATCACCCCAAAGGTAGCTTGGTGACGGGCGGCACCGAAAAGGTGGATTATGAGGCGTGGCAGCCAGAGTAGGGCGCAGATATGGCAAGCAATCTTTCAGAAACTCTTATCGGAGCGGTGGTCGTGGCCACCGCTGTTGGCTTTTTGGCCTATGCAGGGCAGGTCGCGGGGTTTTCCTCCGGTGACGACAGCTATGAACTACATGCCAAGTTCTCCTCAGCCCAAGGCCTGAATATCGGTGGCGAAGTGCAGCTGGCGGGGGTGCAAGTCGGCACCATCACCAAGCTGGAGCTGGATATCGTAACCTACCAAGCCGTGGCCACCTTTACCGTGCGCGCAGATATCGAGATCCCCGATGATAGCGAGGCCAAAGTGGCCTCTGAAGGCCTGCTTGGCGGTAACTTTCTCGAGCTAACGCCCGGTGGTTCGGATTATATGCTCGAGTCCGGTGCTGAGGTCGAATACACCCAAGGCTCCGTTAGTCTATTGAACTTGCTCATGAAATTCGCCTCGGGAACAGGCAGTGATGAATAGGTTCCTTCCGTTTTTGCTACTGCCCACGCTGGCCGCGCTGCCCATGCTGGCCACCGCCCAGATCTCGGTAGAAACCCTGCCGACGATCGAAGAAACCACGCTGGGCGATACGCTTCAGGTACCTGAGTTTAACTTTGATACCGAACGCCGCGCCAATTCGGACCTCGGCACCGGTGCCATTTTGCGCGGGTTGGACCGGATCACGGGCGCTGTGAATAATTTCAGTATGATGGTTGGCGAAACGCTAGAATTTGAGCGGCTAGAGGTTACACTTGAGGCCTGCCGCTATCCGGTGGGGGATATTAATGCCGATGCCTACGCGCTGCTCAAAATCCGCGATATCCGCAATGAAGAGCCATCGTTTTATGGTTGGATGTTTGCCTCCAGCCCCGCGCTTTCTGCGCTCGACCACCCGCGTTATGATGTGTGGGTGCTAACCTGTGAGGCAGCGAGCGAGAGCAGCGAATAGGTGTCTGTAGCTTTGAGCCTGTAAAAATCTGCTTTGCATTCAAGCGCGATTTCAAGCTGCGCTTGGTAGGCCTCCCGCGCGATTTCCACCCCACCAAGGCTGGCCAAATGCGGGGTTATAAACTGCATATCCAACAGCTTAAATCCGCCAAGCCCCAACCGCGCGACCAGCCCGACCAGCGCGATTTTGGAGGCATTGCTTTGGTTTGAAAACATGCTTTCGCCAAAAAATGCCGCCCCAAGGGACACCCCGTAAAGCCCACCTGCAAGGGTGCCGCCATCCCAAACCTCAATAGAATGGGCGTAGCCTATTTTGTGCAGCTCGGTATAAAGCGTTGTGATTTCTGGGTTAATCCATGTTTCCTCGCGGTTCGCACAGGCGGCCAAAACATCAGCAAAGCATTGATTGGCCGTCACCTTAAACCGCCGCGCCCGCATGGCTTTGCGCAGGCTACGCGAGATATGCAGCCCGTCCAGCGGCATCACGCCGCGTTGTTCGGGGTTAAACCAGAATATCTCGTCCGAGTCAGCGCTCTCCGCCATCGGAAACACGCCCGAAGCATAAGCTGTTAGCAGCAGCCGAGGTGTCAAATCCATGGTCTAAATGTCCGGATTGGTCTCCAGCCATTGCTCCAGCCAGTGGATGGTGTAATCGCCGGTTTGCACCGCTTCTTCACGCAAAAGCGCACCAAACAGGGGCAGGGTGGTGTCTACCCC
>JAJRRX010000178.1 GCA_024279075.1 Alphaproteobacteria bacterium
GAGCAGCTCGGCAAAGCCCATGATCTGATCATCTGTGTTGATTGTGGCACCGTCGCCAATGGCCCTGTGCAAGTGGCGGTGGACCAAGGCGCGGATGTAATTATCCTTGATCACCATTTGGGTGGCGAAACCCTGCCGCCTGCCTTGGCAGTCGTAAACCCGAATCGCCAAGATGAGGTTTCCGAACACACATACCTATGTGCTGCGGGCGTGGTGTTTTTAACATTGGTTGCGGTTAATCGCCATTATCGCACCGCTGGCATGACCGCCCCGCCGTTGATGGACATGCTCGACCTTGTGGCCCTTGGCACGGTGGCCGATGTGGCCCCCTTAGTCGGGTTTAACCGCGCCTTGGTGCGGCAAGGCTTGAAAGTTATGGCCAACCGCAGCCGCGCGGGGCTTGTGGCGCTGGGGGATGTCGCCAAAATCAACACCGCGCCGCGCGCTTATCACCTTGGCTACTTGCTTGGTCCGCGCATCAATGCCGGTGGGCGCATCGGCAAGGCTGATCTTGGCACGCGGCTGCTTACCGCAAATACACCACACGAGGCCGAGGCGCTCGCCGAGCGGCTGAACGCGCTAAATACCGAGCGCCGCGAGATTGAGGCCCAAGTGCAAGCGGCAGCAGAGGCGCAGGCCGAAGCGCGCGGGCTGGATGGGCCTTTGGTTTGGGCGGCGGGCAAGGGTTGGCACCCGGGTGTGGTCGGCATTGTGGCTTCCCGCCTAAAGGAAAAGTTTAACCGCCCCGCGGTGGTGATCGGCATTTCGGATGAGGGTATCGGCCAAGGCTCTGGCCGCTCGGTGAGCGGGGTGGACATCGGCGCGGCCATTTCCAAATTGGCGCGCGATGGTGCGATCCTGAAAGGCGGGGGCCATAAAATGGCAGCGGGGCTAAGCGTGGCAGAAGCGGAGATCGAGCCCGCGATGGCGGCGCTCTCACAGGCGCTGGGCAAGCAGGGCGCGGGAGATATCGGCCCACGGGACCTTACAATTACGGCCACCATCGGCGGGGCAACACCCGAGCTGATTGAACAGATTGAGGCCGCAGGCCCGTTTGGAGCAGGTGCCCCTGCCCCCCGTTTTGCCATCCCCTCAGCCCGCATTCGCTTTGCCAAGCCTGCTGGCGAAAGCCACCTACGCCTGACGGTTGATAATGGCGGCGGGCCGATCGAGATTATCGCCTTTCGCGCGTTTGAAAGCGAACTTGGCCAAGCGCTGCTCAACCACGCGGGCCAAGCCTTCCATTTTGTCGGACGTTTGGAAATTGATGAATGGGGCGGCCGCCGGAAAGCCAAAATGCAGCTGGAAGACGCGGCCATTGCCTAACCTGTGGCCTCGCTTCGCTCGCGCGTCTGGCGGTGTTCTATTTAGTGGTGTTGTGCCCGCGCCGCGCTGCCACCTTGGCGCTTGTATCAAAGATCGGCGCGCTCTCAAGCCTCGCCAAAAGCACAATTCTTGCCGCGCTGCCACCACGTCGCACACGCATTTTTGCCTTTGGCAAAAAGCCGCCCGCAGGGCGTTTGGGCGCTTGTGGTTTGAAACCGCTTTACCCTCAGGCGCATTTCCGGCACAATTAGCACCATATCCATAAAAGTGACCGCGCTATGACCCATATTCTTATCCTCAACGGCCCCAATCTCAACTTGCTTGGCACTCGCCAACCCGAGACATACGGCACCATCACATTGGCCGATATCGAGGCCATGTGCGCCAAGGAAGCGGGCAAGCTTGGGGTGACATTTGAATTTGCGCAAAGCAACTCTGAGGGCGCTTTGATCGACCTGATCCACGCAACCAATGCCCAAGGTATTATCCTTAACGCCGGCGCTTACACCCACACCTCTATCGCCATTATGGATGCCTTAAGCTCGGTTGATAAACCGGTGCTGGAACTGCATCTTAGCAACATTCACCAGCGCGAGGAATTCCGGCAGCATTCCTATATTTCCAAGGTTGCGTTTGCCATGATCTGCGGCCTTGGCGCCAGTGGATACCCAATTGCCCTGCGCGCCATGAGCGAGCATTTGGCACTTTAGTGGAGCCACTCGCCTATTTTTACATTGGTCTTGCGGCTTTTCTGGTGGGTTTTACCAAAACTTCCGTGGGCGGTGTTGGTATTCTTGCGGTTTTGCTTATGGCCTTGGCTATACCCGGGCCGGAATCACCGGGGGTTATATTGCCCATGCTAATAGCCGCTGATATAATCGCCGTAGTTTATTATCGCCGCGCCTGCCAATGGGGCATTCTTTTGCGGCTGATCCCTCCGAGTATTGTTGGTGTAGCCTTGGCGTGGTGGTTTTTGGCCAACATATCCGGCATTGATTTCAGCAAACTCATTGGCTGGGTTATTCTGGCCATGCTGGTGCTGGATATCCTTCTAACTGACGCGTTCCGTAACGCTGCTAAGGGGCGTGTGGCTACAGGCATCATCGGCTCTTTCGCGGGTGCTGCCTCGATGATAGCCAACGCTGCAGGGCCAATATTCGGGATATACCTTTTGCAGATGGGGCTCGGAAAGGCTGAATTTGTTGGCACACGCAGTTGGTTTTTTCTGATCGTCAATCTTATCAAACTGCCATTTGCCATTGGCCTTGGCATCACAACCACACAATCCCTAACGCTAAATCTCTACTACCTGCCACTCATTTTAGTGGGCGCTTTTCTAGGAAAACGCCTGCTTTCCTATATAAACCTCACACTCTTTAAGGCGCTTATCCGCGCGACCGTGCTGCTGGCGGCAGCGCGGCTTATAACAGGCTAAAAATATTTTAGATTTTGTGCAAATAAGTCTTGCGCCCAAACCCGCCCCCGCCTAAAAAGCCCGCACAGTAGAGCGATGCGCCCTTCGTCTATCGGTTAGGACGTCAGGTTTTCAACCTGAAAA
>JAJRRX010000179.1 GCA_024279075.1 Alphaproteobacteria bacterium
GGCGCTGGAAGATGGCACACCGCTGGTGACCTCCGCGCGCCTCGGGCAAGGCCGGATGGTGCTGTTTCATGTTACGGCTAATGCCGAATGGTCCAACCTGCCGCTTTCGGGCTTGTTTGTGGATATGCTCACGCGGCTTTCCGTTTCGGCCCGTAACGGCGCGGCGTCGGCGGAGGAGCTGACGGGGCAAAACTGGCTGCTGACCCGCGTGCTTGATGGCTTTGGTAACCTCATAGATGCCGAACCAAGCGTGGCGGTTTCCGGCGAGGCCCTTGCCACGGGCCCCCGCACCGCCACCACCCCGCCGGGCTATTACCAAAGCAATGAGCGCGAGGTGGCGATCAACCTTTTGAGCGCCGAAACCCTGCCAGAGGCGCTTTCTGGCCTGCCGCTTGGCGTGGCGCGTGAAGGCTTTGAGACCCAGCCCGAAACGCCGCTTAAACCGCCGTTTTTGCTGGCTGCATTTTTGCTGCTGACGCTGGATATTCTGGCCTCGCTATTCATTTCTGGCCGCTTGACGGGCGGTGCGCAGGCCGCGCTGGTGGCGCTGCTATTGCTGCCCTCACCCGAGGCGCGCGCGCAGGATGAGCGCGCCTTGCTGGCAGCGGATAACACGGTTTTGGCCTATGTGCTTACGGGGGATAGCCGCACGGATGCAATTTCGCGTGCCGGGCTTTATGGCCTATCGCGCACGCTTTTTGAGCGCACCTCGATCGAGCCGGTTGATCCAATTTCGATTGATATCGAAAACGATGATATCTCCCTCATCCCCTTCCTTTATTGGCCGGTATCTGACCAGCAAGCCGCCCTCAGCCCGCTGGCGGTTGCTAAAATAAACAGCTTTCTGCGCAATGGCGGCATGATCATGTTTGATACCAAAGATGCCCAACTCGGGGCGGGCAGTATAAATGGTGCGGCATTGCAGCGCCTGACGGCCCAACTCGAAATCCCGCCCCTCGCGCCCATCGAGCCAGACCATGTGCTCACCCGCAGCTTTTACCTGCTGGAGGTTTTTCCGGGCCGCTGGGCCAAAGGCCAGCTATGGGTTGAAGCCCCGAGCAGCCTGACCACGATTGAGGGCGCGCCGTTTCGCAACCTGAATGACGGGGTAACGCCGGTGGTGATTGGCAGCAATGATTTTGCCAGCGCATGGGCGATCAACCAACAGGGCCGCCCGATGTATCCGGTGGGCACCGGCGCGCGCGGCGAGCGGCAGCGCGAGTTGGCCAAGCGCTTTGGGGTGAACCTGATTATGTATGTGATGACGGGGAATTATAAGTCCGATCAAGTGCATGTGCCAGCCTTGCTGGAAAGGTTGGGGCAATGACGCAAAGCATTACGTTTGATCCGCTATTTCCGCTTTGGCTGCTGGCCGCATTTGGCGCTTTGGCACTGGCGTTGCTGGCGTTTTCGGCATGGCGCGGGCTAAAGGGTTGGCCGCTGCGGGCGCTGGCGCTGGCCGCCCTCGGGTTGGCACTGGCCAACCCGCTTTGGCGCGAAGAAAACCGCTTGCCCGAGCGTGATGCGGTGGTGATTATTGTCGATGATAGCTCGTCTCAAAGCCTAACGGTGCGGCCCGAACAAACGACCAAGGCCTTGAAAGAGCTGCAAGAAAGCCTTGCCGCGCTGGCCAACCCACCCGAAGTGCTGCTGCGCCATGTGGAGGATGCCGGCCGCGATGGCACCTTGCTGATCGAGGCCTTGCGCGAGGTGGCGGGGACAGTATCAGCTGATCGCCTTTCTGGTGTGTTTTTAATCACCGACGGGGTGGTGAATGACGCCACAACGCCCTTTGCCGCTTCTGCCCCTGTGCACCAACTCATGACAGGAGAAAGCGCGGATTGGGACCGCTCGATCATCGTTTCTACCGCGCCCGCTTTTGGCATTGTTGGCGAAGATGTGCAGCTGGTTTTGCGGATCGAAGATAAAGGTTCGGTGCCGGATAGCAGCGGTTTTGCCCGCGTGATTGCCACCATTGATGGCGGTGAAGAGCAAATCATTGACCTGCCGCTCAACCGCGATGTGCCACTAAACCTGAGCATTGAACATGCGGGAGTGAACCTGCTTGAGGTGCGCACGCCGGAAGTAGATGGCGAGCTGACGGGCTTGAATAACCGCGCGATCCTGAGCGTAAACGGTGTGCGCGACCGCCTGCGCGTGTTGCTGATTTCCGGCGAGCCTTACCCGGGGGAGCGCACGTGGCGCAACTTGTTGAAGGCCGATGCGGCGGTGGACCTCGTGCATTTTACCATCCTGCGCTCGCCCGAAAAGCAGGACGGGGTGCCTTATGAGGAAATGTCGCTGATCGCTTTTCCGACGCAGGAGCTTTTTACTGAAAAAATCAGCGATTTTGACCTGATTATCTTTGATCGTTTCCGCAGACAGGGCGTGCTGCCGCCGATCTATATCGAAAATGTCGCCAATTATGTGCGCGGTGGCGGGGCGGTGCTTATTGCCTCTGGCCCGTCTTTTGCCGCGGCGGAAAGCCTTTACCGCTCGCCTTTGCGCGATATCCTGCCCGCTGCGCCCACAGGGCGGGTGTTTGAGCAAGGGTATTTGCCACGGGTCTCTGAAATCGGCCGCCGCCATCCTGTAACCGAAGGGCTTGTTGGGCAGGGGTTGGATGGCAATGACCCTAGCTGGGGCCGTTGGATGCGGCAGGTCGAGGTAACGGCCGTTGCGGGCGATACGGTGATGCAGGGCATTGATGGCCAGCCACTTTTGCAGCTCGCGCGCGTGGTGCAAGGGCGCATTGCGCTTTTGGCCTCGGACCAAGCTTGGCTTTGGAGCCGTGGTTTTGAAGGTGGCGGGCCGCAGCGCGAACTTTTGCGGCGGCTGGCGCATTGGTTGATGAAGGAACCAGAGCTGGA
>JAJRRX010000180.1 GCA_024279075.1 Alphaproteobacteria bacterium
CCCTTTGGCCCAAATATTGTGCGCTATAATCAAGGCAATACCGAGTTGGTCGAGGTGATAGAAGCGCTGACGGGAGCCAAAAACGAAGTTGAGCTTTGCAGCCGGATGCGCGGTGAGTTTACCCGCAATTTCAAAGAGGACCTTGCCGGGCTGGCGGGCTTCTTTTCGAGCACCACAAAAACCGCAAACACCGAAAATTAGGAGCGCATCATGACAGACCATAGCAAAGACGATAAACGCGGTTTTTTGAGCGATCTCACGCCGGAGGATTTTGCCAAAGGCATGGCGCAGCTGCCCAAATTGGCCGATATGTTGCGGCTGGCAGGCTTGCAAGATGGGCGCACGATGTCGGGCGTGAAAATAACCTCGGCGCGCATGCAGGCCCTGCGCGCCAAAGCCATCGGCGACCCGCGCGCCGAAAAACTGGCCAAACGCGCCGAGGCCCACGCCACCCGCTTGGCAGGGGCAATGCAGCGCGAAGAAGCACGGGTGCGCCCCGATGAAAGCGTGCTTGGGCCGCTTATGGGGCTGGCGGGTAAGTTTCGGCTTGTGGGCAAAGTGATGGATAAATCAGGCGCGCCCGTGCCAAATGCACGGGTTGAAATATCGGGCAAAAACACCGGCGTTATGTTTACGGCCATAACCGATGAAAACGGTATCTATGATCTAAAAATACCCGTGGGAACAACGCCGGATAAAGCCGATGATGGCGAGCCGATAGAGGGAAAAATCGAGAAAGATGGTGCTATTTTGCAAGCGGCTTTAGGGGGCTTGATCAAAGATGGCGGCATCCTGCAAAAGATCCTGACCATGCCGCTGATGGAAACCCTTGGTGATTTAGCCATGCCGATTGCCAGCTCAGGCCGTGGGCAGGCGGCTAAGGAGGTGCCAGAAAAATCCACCAAAATCAACGATATTCAAGCCCGCCCTGAAACCGTAGTGAAGGCCAAAAAAGGCAAAGCAGCCGCTAAAAAAAACGGAAACCTCGTTAAAAGGCCAAACCAGAATTTAAGGGATTGAAACAGAAGTCGGAGGGACAACACGCGCGCCGCCCCTCCGCCCACCCACGCAAAGCATATGCTTTGCGCCTCGCTCAACCTCGCGGCCAACTGCAAATTGTGGGGATGGTGGAACCTGATGTTCCCGAAGGGGCTTCTGCCCGAACCTTTGCCTATGGGTAGCAAAGGGCGGGGGCAGGGGCAACTGAATTACCTGTAAAATTTGAGGGGAGTTGGAGAGGTTAGGGCCAATCGCTGGAGGTTTGCCATTCTTGGATTTCAAGTGGCGGGATCGACTTTTTATAAATAGGAAAACCAAATATTGTAGTTGAACTCGCAGATACCCAAAGCGGGGCTGGCTCTGTGGGGAATTCCGCATGGCATAGCCATTGTCTTATCCAAAGGGCACTACTCCAAAATGGGTCGTAGCTCATTGGCATTTGAACCAAGTCTGACATTGGAAATGGATCGTAAACGATCTGGCACTTAGGGCTATCCAACCGCGCGCCATCCTCGCCAAAAGGGCACCAATGCCCCTCCTCTTCAATGCCCCTCCTCTTCAATGGCAACCCACGAAATACCATCCTGAAAACAGCTTAATGCTACATAGATAAAAGGAAGGATGTTTTTCCCGTCCGCATCGTCAATTCCATATGTTCCTGCATAGTCGCTGCGGGAAATGGCGCGGCCATCGGGGCACATTATTGGATTACTTAAAGGCGATTGCGCTGATGCATGGCTCGCTACCGAGATCAACACACAAACAATGAATCGCATAAAAACCCCCAAATAAGCGCGAGCTTAATTGGGGGTTTCATTTCGTCAACCTTGGTCGAAGCCGTTAGGCTAAAACCTGCCGCTTAATAGCGGTAATGCTCGGGCTTGAACGGCCCGTCAGCGCTCACACCGATATAATCGGCTTGCTCATCAGAAAGTTTGGAGAGCTTCACGCCGATGCGCGCAAGGTGAAGGCGCGCAACTTTTTCATCGAGATGCTTGGGCAGGATATAAACCTCGTTTTTATACGTGCCGTCATTCTCCCAAAGCTCGATCTGGGCGAGCACCTGGTTGGTGAAGCTGGCGGACATCACGAAGCTCGGATGGCCGGTGGCGTTGCCAAGGTTGAGCAAACGGCCTTGCGACAGCAGGATCATCCGGTTGCCCGACGGCATTTCGATCATATCCACTTGGTCCTTAATGTTGGTCCATTTGTGGTTTTTAAGCGCCGCAACCTGAATTTCATTGTCAAAGTGGCCAATGTTGCCGACAATCGCCATGTCCTTCATTTCGCGCATATGCTCGATGCGGATCACGTCTTTGTTGCCGGTGGTGGTTACGAAAATGTCAGCGGAAGAAACCACGTCCTCAAGGGCAACCACTTCAAAGCCGTCCATTGCGGCTTGCAGCGCGCAAATCGGGTCGATTTCCGTAACCTTCACCCGTGCACCCGCGCCTTGCAGCGACGCCGCCGAGCCTTTGCCCACATCGCCGTAACCACAAACCACAGCTGTTTTACCAGCCATCATGGTGTCTGTCGCGCGGCGGATACCGTCCACGAGGCTCTCTTTGCAGCCGTATTTATTGTCGAATTTCGACTTGGTCACAGAGTCATTCACATTGATCGCAGGGAAGGGGAGCTGGCCTTTTTCAAACAGTTCATAAAGCCGGTGCACGCCGGTGGTGGTTTCTTCAGAAACCCCCTTGATCGCGGCGCGGGTTTTGGTGAACCAGCCCGGGCTTTGCGCCATGCGCTTTTTGATCTGGGCAAAAATCGCTTCTTCTTCCTCGGATGTCGGCGTTTCGATCAGGTGGGTTTCACCTTCTTCAACACGTGCACCGAGCAGAATGTATAGCGTCGCATCGCCGCCATCATCCAGAATGAGGTTTGCGCCCTCAGAGAACTGGAAAGACTTGTCGAGATAGTCCCAGTGCTCAGGCAGCGACTGGCCCTTGATCGCAAAGGTAGGAATGCCCGCCGCCGCCATGGCCGCCGCCGCGTGGTCTTGGGTCGAGAAAATGTTGCAAGACGCCCAGCGGATATCGGCGCCCAGCGCCACCAATGTTTCCATTAGTGCGGCGGTCTGAATGGTCATGTGCAGCGAGCCAACGATGCGCGCGCCCTTAAGTGGCTGCTTTTCACCGTATTCCTCGCGCAGCGCCATCAGGCCCGGCATTTCGGTCTCGGCAATGTCGAGCTCCTTGCGGCCAAACTCTGCGAGGTTAATGTCTTTTACAATATAGTCGGCCATCGGGCGCTCCATCATTTTCGGGTAGTTTTCGCCTCGCCAAGTAGCAGGATTCTATTCTATATACAACCTGCACAAATTACGGAGCCCCATATGCCCCCCCGCGCCTATCAACGCATGCTGTCTGGCAGGCGGCTAGACCTGCTAAACCCCGCGCCGCTCGACATTGAAATCGAAGACATCGCCCACGGCCTCGCCTTCGTGGCCCGCTGGAACGGCCAAACCAAGGGCGAATTTCCCTACTCCGTGGCCGAGCATTCACTGCTGGTCGAGCGCATTTATGGCCAAATCGCCCCCAAAGCGCCCGCCCATTGGCGCATGGTTGCGCTGCTGCATGACGCCCCCGAATACGTAATCGGTGATATGATATCCCCCGTAAAATCCGCCGTGGGGCCAGGCTACAAAGAGCTGGACGACCGCCTGATGAGCGCCGTGCTGCTACGCTTTGGTTTGCCCGGGCAAGTGCCGGATGCGGTAAAAAAGCAAATTAAAAAGGCCGACAAAATTTCGGCATGGTTAGAAGCTATTCAGATCGCAGGGTTCGACCAGAAGGAAGCCAACAAGCTATTTGGCGTTCCCAAACTGGCAGGGGTCGAGAAGGAAGTGCTACCCCTGCGCGCCCCCATGCGGGTAAAGGCGGATTTTCTTAATCGGCACAGAGCACTGCTCGGGCAGCTTTAACCCTTGTTTTGCCGCCATTGGCTAGGCGTTTGCCCCGTAATGCGCGTAAACTCGCGGTTAAAGTTTGATTTGGTCAAAAACCCCGCCGCGAGGGAAACCTGCAAAATGGACTGATCCGTTTGTTCCAACAGCGCACAGGCATCCTTTATCCGAAACTGGTTCACAAACTGAGACACGCTCATGTTTTGGGTTTTGTTGATGGCCCTGGAAACGCTACGGTCCGGCAGGCCAAGCTTGCGAGAAAGGCGGCGCAGGCTTAGCTCGGTGTCGCGGTGCAGGGCCTGTTTTTCAAACAGCGCATTCAAGCGGGCCAGTATAGCGCTGTCTTCTTGGGTTATTCCCGCCTCCGCCTTTTCCGGCTCGCTTTGGGTCGCGCCTGCGGGTCCGGTTATGGCCACAAGGCCCACACAGAGCAAAATTCCGGTTTGCACCAGCGAGATCCAAAGCCCAATATTTTCGCCACCTGTTCGGATGAAATCAACAATTACAAATAGGTCCATAAAGGCCGAGCCAATCAGGGAGGCTCCAGTAAAAACCATCGCCCGCACTGCGCTGCCAGTTTGCCCTATGCGCACCAGCGCAAGGTCTTGGCCATTTTGCCGCGCCTTTATAAGAATGGCGATGCCAAAGCTCAAATAGGTCATTAAAATTGCCGCATCCGCAAGGTCTGGTATCCAAAAAAGGATGGCCCAGTTGAGGCCAATAATCGCCAGCGGCCAGAGCATTGTGGCGGTCAGCCTGTTACTTAGGGACAGATAGGCAAAATACGCGGTTACCGGCAGCAAAGGGGCGAATAAGCCCATCCATTGGGTCAGGCCGCTGATCTCATACCCCCAGCGCAATGACAAAAGCAGTGATTGCAGCGCCACTAGCCCCACAAGCGCTGCAAACAGCTGATTAGCCCGCAGCGCCATATTTTGCCTGCGCAGCAGGGTGAAAAAAACAACACCTAAGCCCAGTGTTGAAAAAAGCGAGAGGGGCACAAAGACCATTAATTCATCCACATTCCGGAAGGTTCGCCTCAAAACTATCCTTAAACACGTTTCAAGGCGACCTGAAACGTGATCAAGGACGCCCCCTAGGTCAAGCATTGGTATCAAAACCGCATTCTAATCAGGAGACATGCCATGCCAACCCTTAAAACACTCGCAAAAACAGCTGCGCTTGCCGCCATTATCGGCGGGGGCGCATGGGGCATTAAATATGCCAGTGCCCCTGCCTATGACGGAAATGTGGGCATTCAATTTAGCGCGGGTTTTGCACCTGCCCGCAATGAAGATGTGGATTTTCATATCTGGTATCCTGCAAATTCAGGCGGGCGGCGGGTAACCGTAGGTGGCAATGGCGTGTTTTATGGCACGCCAGCGGGCAAAGGTGCGCCGCCAAAAGAAGGCCGCTTTCCGATGATCGTTATTTCGCACGGCGCGGGCGGGAATGCCGGGCAATTTGGCTGGATAGCCTCCGCGCTGGCGGCCTCGGGCTATGTGGTGGTGCTACCAAACCACCCGGGCACCACCAGCCGCAATGCCTCAGCGCAGGCGGCGGTGCGGGTGTGGGAGCGCCCCGCTGATATTTCGGCGGTTATTGATGAGATCGAGGCCAATCCGCAAACCTACCCCTATATCGACACAAGCCGCATCGCAGCCCTCGGGTTTTCAGCTGGTGGCTACACCGCCATGGCGCTCTCTGGCGCGCGGGTTAATGTCGAGGCCCTACAAAGCTTTTGTGATGAAGGCGACCACGGCATGTCCGATTGCGCTTTTCTAGCGCGGGGCGGGGTGGACCTTTGGGACATGGACCTATCGCCCGCCGCGCAAGACTTAAGAGATGCGCGCATTAAAACGGCGGTGATCATTGACCCGGGGATTGTGGAAACCCTGACGCTAGAAAGCCTGACACAAATCGACATTCCTATGATGATCCTCAACCTTGGCCAAGAAGATACCATCCCCGCCGGCGTGTATGCCCGCCAAGCGTCGGAGGCCATTACGGGGGCGCAATATGAAATCGTTCAAGATGCCACCCATTTCAGTTTTTTGGCACAGTGCAAGCCCAAGGGCGCCAAAATATTGGCTGATGAAGGCGAGCAAGACCGCCTATGTGACGATGCGGGCGGGCGAGGCCGAGGCGCGATCCATCGTGAGCTTGTGCAGCTTATCACGGGTTATTTTGCGACGGTTGAGTGGTAAAGCGTAACCGCGCCCTCAAAAGGCGCGGAAAATTCTGTTCTTGTTGGCGAGAATGTGAAGGGTGCTTGAAAAACCACCGGAATAAGCCCAAATATGGCGCAACCCAGTATTAAAGGATGTCCGCCATGGAACTGACCGCAAACCAAGACCTCGTTAAAGATATCTCTCAAGCCGAATTTGAGGCCGAAGTTATCACTGCTTCCAAAGAGGTGCCGGTGATTGTAGATTTCTGGGCGCCGTGGTGTGGCCCGTGTAAAAGCCTCGGGCCAGCATTAGAAGCCGCCGTGCAAAAGGCCGGTGGCAAAGTGAAGATGGTGAAAATCAATATTGATGAAAATCAGGCCCTCGCAGGTCAGCTTCAAATCAAATCCATCCCCACGGTTTATGCTTTTAAAGACGGCCAGCCAGTGGATGGCTTTCAAGGCGCGCAAGGCCCCGCTGAAATCGCCGCGTTTATTGACCGAATTTCACTGGAAGGTGACGAAAACGCTGGCCTAGACGAGGCCAATGAGGCCGCCGAGATGATGCTCGACTCTGGCGCCCCGCATGATGCCGCTGAAACTTTCACCGCCATCATCGGCGAGGATGAAGGCAACCTGCGTGCGCTCTCGGGGCTGATCCGCTCCTACGTTGCCCTTGGGGAGCCCGCCCGCGCTCGTGAAGTGCTGGCATTGGTGCCGGAAGACAAAGCAAACGATGCCACGATCACCAGTGCGGTTGCCGAGATCGAACTGGCCGAAGATGCCGCCGAGGCTGGCGAAACCACCGAGCTGAAGGCCGCCCTAGAGGCTGACCCTGATAACCACCAAGCCCGCTTTGACCTCGCCACGATACTGGCCTCTGAGAGCGACAAAGAAGGCGCTATCGAGCACCTGCTGGAGCTATTCAAGCGCGACCGCGAATGGAATGATGGCGC
>JAJRRX010000181.1 GCA_024279075.1 Alphaproteobacteria bacterium
CAATCGAGGGGATTTTTAGCGCATAGGTCTTTTGGCTCTCGATATCTTCTACCAAATAAATATGGCTTCGATGGGTTTTATGCAAAGCGCGCCGGACGCTGTAACCCTCAAACACCTGCCCCGCTTGCAGTAAGGGCGGCGCAGGCAGGCTTTCGGATTGGGCCAGTGCGTGGCTTGCATCGCCCTCGGGCAGGGTCTCAACCCGCACGATCTGGATGGTGAGGTTATCGGGGCTACCAGCGTCATAGGCCGCTTGCACAATGGCCTTTGCCGCCCCGTCAAGATCATCACCAAAAGCGCAAATGGTTTGGGTGATATGCTTGCCACTGACATGCTCAAAAACCCCGTCTGTGGCCAAAATAAAGATATCCCCCTGCGATAGCGGCACCGCGCGGTAGTCCACATCCACCGTTTGCGCCATGCCAATAGCACGCGCAAGGTAGCTTTGGGCCGAGGACACCACGGTACGATGATCTACCGTTAGCGGCTCCAAACTATCCCCCTCAAGCCGGTAAACCCGACTATCGCCAATATGAAAAATATGTGCGCTGTGGGATTTGAGCACCAAGGCGGACAGGGTGCAAACATAGCCGTGGTCCATATTATTGGCATGGATGGAGCGTTGGGTTTCAGCAAATAGCCATGAATTGGCGGCGCGGATCACCCGTAGGGCCGAGGTTTTAACGCTCCATGTTTCTGACGTGCAATAATAATCCGTGAGGAAGCTTTTCACCGTGGACTCCGCCGCGATTTGGCTAACTTTGGAGGAGCTGATACCATCGGTGATCAGCACCGAAATGCCTTTGAGCGCCAGCGCAGGGCCAGACGGCATAAGGGCGCCGTGGAAGTCTTGATTGACCGCCTTGCGCCCTTTGCTTGAGCAATGCCCAAGGGATATGGAAAGCTGTTTTTGCATATAGGCCTGCCGAAAACGAGGGTGCGCCCAGCCTAAACTGCGCGCACCGAGGGATGCTTACTCAGCCGGAACCGCAGCCGCGCCACGCTTGGCACCCGTGCGAATATGGGTTGAGTAAAGCGTGAGGCCCACGAAGGTGACGCCGCCTACGATATTACCCAGCACGGTGGGGATCTCGTTCCAGATCAGGTAGTCGGAGATGGTGAACTCGCCACCCAGCAACAAGCCCGAAGGGAAGAGAAACATGTTAACCACGGAGTGCTCAAAACCCATGTAGAAAAACAGCATGATCGGCATCCACATCGCGAGGATTTTGCCAGTGACCTGCGTGGACATAAAGGCAGCAACCACACCGGTAGAGACCATCCAGTTACACAGCACCCCACGGATAAACAGCGTCAGCATGCCACCCGCGCCGTGGTCAGCATAGCCCACCGTGCGGCCCGCGCCAATAACCCCGATTTTCTGGCCAACGATGCTTGGCTCAACGGTAAAGCCATAAGTAAAGATGATGGCCATAAACACCGCCACGGTGAACGCTCCGGCAAAGTTACCTGTAAAAACAAGGCCCCAGTTGCGCAGCATGCCCAGCACGGTCACGCCAGGGCGTTTGTCCATCAGCGCCATTGGCACAAGGGTAAACACGCCGGTGAGCAGATCAAACCCGAGCAGATACAGCAGCACAAAGCCGACGGGAAACAGCACCGCCCCCGCCAAAGGCTGCCCTGTTTGCACGTTAATCGTAATCGCAAATGCTGCCGCCAGCGCCAGAATGGCGCCTGCCATGTAAGAGCGAATAAGCGTGTCACGCGTGGACATAAAAACCTTGGCCGCCCCCGCGTCTATCAGCTTTGTCACAAATTCAGTTGGTTGTAGATATGCCATGATAACCCCTTTGGTTTAGGCTACTGAGCGGGCACGCAAGCGGGCGCCGTCCAGC
>JAJRRX010000182.1 GCA_024279075.1 Alphaproteobacteria bacterium
CGGAAGGAAAAGGTTTTGTCGGTCCAGTGGTGCACCATGCTCACCTTGAGAGAGGCCAGCCCACGATAGGCCTTTGGTAATTCTGTTGTCATTCTTATTCTCCTTCAAGGGGCGTATATCGGGTATTGCCCCAAGGTAAAACCGTAATTTTAGGGGCAACATAGCCGCAGCACGCCTTATGACATTGACCTATGTCACAGATCGGGTTAACAAAGCCCCTGTGAATTAGGCGCAATTCGGTGCCTTTTAGCCGCGTTTATAAAGCGGCGCCTGTAACTGCCGCAATAAACGGATAAACATGACCAAATTCAGTGACTTGAACCTTGATGAAAAGGTTCTCAAAGCCGTAGCCGAAACCGGCTATACAACGCCGACGCCGATTCAGGCCGAAGCTATACCTCACGCCATTATGGGCAGAGATGTGCTTGGTATCGCGCAGACCGGCACGGGAAAGACAGCCTCTTTTACCCTGCCGATGATCACCATTCTAGCGCAAGGCCGCGCACGGGCGCGCATGCCGCGCTCGCTCATCTTGTGCCCCACCCGAGAGCTGGCCGCGCAGGTGGCCGAAAATTTCAAAACCTACGGCAAATATCACAAGCTGACCATGGCGCTGCTCATCGGCGGCGTTAGCTTTAAAGACCAAGACCGCCTGATTGACCGTGGTGTTGATGTGCTCATCGCCACCCCTGGCCGCTTGCTGGACCACCACGAGCGTGGCAAGCTCATGCTGACCGGCGTGCAAGTGATGGTGGTAGACGAGGCCGACCGGATGCTCGACATGGGCTTCATCCCTGACCTTGAGCGCATTTTCAAGCTCACGCCGTTTACCCGCCAAACTCTATTTTTCTCGGCCACCATGGCGCCAGAAATCACGCGAATCACCGAAGAATTTTTGCACAACCCTGTGCGGGTAGAAGTGGCACGCGCCGCGACAACCTCGGAAAATATTACGCAGCTGGTGTGTGAACATACCCCAAGCCGCAAAGACCGCTCAGCCAAAGAAAAGCGCGACCTATTGCGGGCTTTGATGCTGGCTGAAGGTGATGCCCTGAAAAACGCAATTATCTTTTGCAATCGCAAAGTGGACGTGGATATCGTTGCCAAATCCCTTAAAAAATACGGGCTGGATGCCAACCCTATTCACGGCGACCTTGACCAAAGCACCCGCATGCGAATCCTGAATGATTTCCGTGAGGGCAAACTAAAATTCCTTGTGGCCTCTGATGTAGCGGCGCGTGGGCTTGATATCCCTGCCGTTTCGCACGTGTTTAACTTTGACGTGCCCATTCATGCCGAAGATTACGTGCACCGCATTGGCCGAACTGGCCGCGCGGGGCTGCTGGGCAAGGCGATCACACTGTGCTTGCCAATGAATAAAAAACATATTGATGCCATTGAAGAGCTGGTAAAAACCAAGATCGACCGGATGGAAAACCCGTTGACCAAATCAGCCCCAGCCAAGGCCGAGGCAGCGCCGACCACTGAGCCCGCCGAAAAGCCAAAACGCACGCGCGCACCGCGCAAAGAGCGCGAAGAGCAGCCCAAACGCGAGGAGAATCGCCGCGAAAGTGGCCGCCGGAACGAGCGCCGCAATGATAATCGCAATGATAATCGTAATGATAATCGTGGTGACAAACGGCAAAACAACCGTAACGATAATCGACATGATAATCGTCGGGGCCCCATGGGAATGGGCGACCATATGCCAGCGTTTTTGACCCGCGAATTCCTGCCCATGCCAGACGAAGCGCCAGAGGCCGAAAAGCCCAAGCGCCGCCGTGAGCCCAGAGTTGAACCGGAAGTTGTAGAGGTGGTCGAAGCTGTAGAAATAGTGGAAACCACGCCGGAAGCACAGGCACCCGCAGAGAAGCCAAAGCGCAAACCGCGCAAGAAGGCTGAAGCGAAGGTAGAAGAGGTGAAAGCCGAAGCGGTGAACGCTGAAGAGGCTCCTGTAGAGGCCGTATCGGAAGAAAAACCCAAAAAACGCCGCACCCGCACCAAAGCACCAGCGCCAGAGGCAGAGGCAGAGCCTATGGCTGATGAAGCCCCCGCCAAGCCCAAGCGCAAGCGCCGCACAAAGGCGCAGATAGAGGCCGATAAAGCCGCAGCGGAAGCCGCTGGCGAGCCAGAAAAGCCCAAGCGCAAGCCGCGCAAGAAGGCTGCACCAAAGGTGGAAGAGGCCCCCGTTGAGGAGGCTCCAAAAGCTGAAGAAGCCCCTGCCGAAAAACCAAAAAAACGCGCGCGTATTACCGCGCCTGCGCCAAGCTCGGAATAGAGGTGGGTTAAAACCCACCCTACATTTCCTATTTTGCAAAGCAGGCTTTGGATGGGCTGTAGGGCGGGCTTTAGCCCGCCACCCTCGGCTTGCCCTCAGGTTTTCCGGTGCTAAGGCACCGGAACCACGCCTCGCCTTCGGCTCGGCAAGCGGCGCGTCAACCTTAGTACGATTTGGCGAGGCCCCTCCCGCGTCGCGCGGCAAATACATTGCTTATAGCGGGGCCGGAGGATGGGCATAAGCGCATTTAAAACGCCCAAACAAACGCAAAAGGTCGATGGCGGCGCTAGCGCAATACTGCCACAATTATAATGGTGGATGCGCCGCCGCCGCGCCATAGGCGCGGCGCCGTCCGGCGCTTTAGATATCGTATTTCAAGATGTATAAGGGATTCCGTAGGGAGCGTGGTCCCCCCGCACCGCTGCTAAGCCACCATCCGGTTAATCAAAACCGTGCAAACCGGCTTTTTGCCAATCGCCTTTTTACAAACCCTGTTACAGGCTTGCGCGATCAGCTTTTCCACGGCCTCATCATCGCCGAGCACGCCACGTTTGGCCTTCTCGAGATCACGGTTCATCGCCGCTTCCATCGCCTCGTCCAAGCTGCCCTGCTTTGGCTCTGGCAGCCCGTGGCCCTCGGCCCAAACGCCATCACTCAAGCGATTATTCTCGTCGATCATCACAGACACCACAACATGCCCGCGCATAGCAAATTGCAGCCGTTGCCGCACCACGCCATCCATCGCACCTATCAGCACCGTGCCATCCAGATACGTCCGGCCTGTTTCGATATGCTCAACCACTTTGGCTTTGGTGGTTAGGTCCACCATCACGCCATTGGGCGCAATAATCGAGTTCCGCCCGTTGGCCTTGGCCATTTCAGCGTGCTCGCGTAGGTGACGATATTCGCCGTGCATCGGGATCACCAAATCAGGGTGCAGCAAGGTTTGCAGACGATCGAGATCAGGCCGATTAGCGTGGCCAGATACGTGATAACGGTCATCTTCGGCCACCACCACCACGCCCCTTTCGGCAAGCTGGTTATGGATGCGGCCAACGCCGATCTCGTTCCCCGGAATGGTTTTGGAGGAAAACAGGAAGGTATCCCCTTCCTTCAGCGTCATCCCGCGATACTTGCCAACCGCCAACTGCGCACTCGCCGCGCGGCGTTCGCCTTGCGAACCCGTGGCCAAAACCATCAGCTTATCACGCGGTTTGCCCTTGGCATCCTCAAGGCTGATCACGGGCGGAAAGTCGGTCAACACCCCTGTGCTCATCGCGGTTTGGGTCATCACGTTCATCGCGCGCCCGACCATAACCACCTCACGGCCCGCGTCCACAGCGGCCTGCGCCAGTGTTTTCAGCCGTGCCACGTTACTC
This sequence comes from Alphaproteobacteria bacterium, assembly GCA_024279075.1. Lineage (GTDB taxonomy): Bacteria > Pseudomonadota > Alphaproteobacteria > Rhodobacterales > Rhodobacteraceae > UBA3077. The sequence continues at coordinate 3,658 of JAJRRX010000182.1, forward strand.
GCAAAGGTCGTTGCCACAACCATGCCCGTCGCGTGGGCCATCATCTCGGTGATCGCGCTTGGCAGGCTCGCCTCGGAGCGCCCCGGATTGTGGTTAAACACATTGGTGCTGTCACACACAAACGCCTTAATCCCGTCCTTGCCGATCTCTTTCATCAACTCAGGGTCAAACGCCTCACCGACCTGCGGATCGGGGTCTATCTTAAAATCACCGGAGTGGAATATCCGCCCCGCCGGCGTATCTATTACCAGTGCCGAGGCTTCAGGAATAGAGTGCGAGATCGGCGCAAAGCCAACGGTAAACGGGCCGGCCTCTACGGTTTCAGGCCACATGCCCACTTCCACAATCGCGCTGGCATCCGCCCCTTGGCGCTCCATCTTGTTGCGCCCAATCGCCGCCGTAAACGCACGGCAATATACCGGCGCCTGCAGCTGCGGATAAAGCAACCCAAGCGCGCCGATATGGTCCTCATGCGCGTGGGTAATGAATATCCCCTCAAGCCGGTCGGCCCGCGCAATGATATAGCTCGCATCGGCCATAATCAGGTCCACGCCCGGGGTGCTTTCCATATCAGGGAAGGTAACCCCTACGTCTACCAAAATGAATTTCTCGTTGCCCTGAGGGCCGTATCCATACAGATACATATTCATGCCAATTTCACCAGCGCCGCCGAGGGGCAGGTAAATCAGTCTGTCATTTTTCTTAGCCATTAAATTTTCTTTCTATTTAGGCTCGCAATCAACACCAAGCCATGCACGGTCAAATCCGTATCCAAATGGTCAATCACTTGGGTGCCTTGCGCAAATAAGGTCGAGAGGCCGCCGGTGCCGATGATCTTCATCTTCTGGCCGCGTTCCTCTGCGATACGC
>JAJRRX010000183.1 GCA_024279075.1 Alphaproteobacteria bacterium
AGGAAATCACCGGTTTCCTCGGCTGGCTCGACCGTACTTTGGAGAAAATCTGATGCATCCAGCACCTTCTGTAATCGTATTCAGCACCATTTCAGGGCTTGGCTTTGGCCTGATGCTGTTCATGGGCCTTGGCCTGCCGGATGTTAGCGGCTGGGTCGCGGCGTCTTTTGCCACAGTGGCCCTCGGGCTGGCGGTGATCGGGCTTCTCGCCTCCACCTTCCACCTCGCCAACCCCAAAAACGCCATTTATGCCTTTAGCCAGTGGAAAACCTCGTGGCTATCGCGTGAGGGCATTTTGGCGGTGCTGACGCTGTTTGTGTTTTTCATCTACGCCGTGCTTTGGGCGTTTATGGATATGCGCATTCCGGCCCTTGGTTATGTGGCCTCGCTGATGGCGATTGGAACGGTGTTTACCACCTCGATGATCTACACCCAGATCAAGGCCGTGCCGCGTTGGCATGCGCCAACAACGCCGATCTTGTTTTTGCTCTATGCCGTTGCTGGCGGGGCCTTGCTTTCCAACCAGATGACGGTGGCGCTTATCTTGCTTATCCTCATTGTCGCTGTGCAAATGCTGGCTTGGTTTCTGGGCGACGGGGCCCTTGCGCGCTCTGGCTCCAGCATTGAATCGGCGACCGGCCTTGGCAACCTTGGCAAAGTGCGCTTGCTCGAAAAGCCGCATTCCGGTGAAAATTACCTGCTACATGAAATGGTTTATGTGGTGGGTCGCCGCCACGCCGCCAAGCTGCGGGTGCTTTCGCTGATGTTGGTGGCGCTGCTGCCCGCCGTGTTGATCCTGCTGACCGAGGTTAACCACGTGATTGTGGTTGTGATTCTGCTCTCACACCTCATCGGGCTGTTTGCCCAGCGCTGGCTGTTCTTTGCCCAAGCCGAGCATGTGGTCGGGCTTTATTACGGCGCGCGCTAAGCTTAGGTTTACCCTTTTAAAGGCCCTGCAGGAAACTGCGGGGCCTTTATGTTTGGGCCTCGGCCGCTGCATCAATCTCGGTCGAAACCTTGGTGATGATATCATACACCGCCTGCCCGTCCTTCAGCTGCGAAAACGAAATCGCCCGCTTGGTTTTGGCGCCGGTTTTAGGGTCAAACCAGTCTTCCTCGCCAAAGGTCACTTCATCCGTCCGGCCTTTTAGCAGCAGGGGGCGGTAATGGGGCTTAATCGCATAGGTCAGCATATTGCGGCCCGCAAAAGCACGGGCCACAAAGGCGCGTTTATTCGTGAGCGCATAGCGCGTGGCCTTGCGCTTGCGGATATCCAGCAGCCAGATGCCAACCGCCATCCACAGCCCCAGCAAAAACATAACAACCGCCAAACCGCCGATAATCAACGCCTCGGAGCTGCCACTGCCGGAGGACAGCGCCCGCACGGCCGCTGGACCGGCAAAATACATAATAAGCGCCCCGAGCACCGTGAAAACAATGCCGAATTTGGTTGGCCGCAGCCCTGTGCTTGGTGCCCCCTCCCATAACAGCTCTTCGCCCTCGAACAAAAAGTCCTGCCATGCCTCGCCGCTTTTGCCAGCCTTGGCGGCATCGGGCTTGGCCAGTTTGGCCCCGATCACCCCAAGCATGGTTTGGTAGGCCACCGCCCCATCAGGGATCAGCTCAAAGCCTTTATAGATATACTTGGTTGAATAGGTTGTCTGTTGTTTCTGCCGCCCTGCGCGAATGCCACTGCGATTATGAATTTCCCGTTCGCGCTGCGCGACTTTTTTATAGTAAATGCTGGCGAATTCCGCGGGCACATAATCAAGATTCGTGGCCGCATCCAGCACCTCATCCTCGAATTTTTCTTTGCGGCCCTTCACCAGCGTTAACGCCCGTTTACTGGTAATGGCATAATGGGTTTTGCCCCGCTGCACCGCTTCAAAATAAAAACGGAAGCTCATCATATAAAGGCCAACCAGAAACCCGAACAACACAATGGCACCAAAAACGATCTTGAAGGCGATTGGCCCGTTGGCCACAATGCTATCTGGCGAGAAGGCCACAGACGCCATAAATGCCGTGATCAACATCGCCATGATGCCACCAAAAATCTTCCAGCCATCGCCGCGCCGCATATGAAAAGCGCCCGAAGGCCGCCCTTGCCAAAGGATCTTTTCGCCATCTTTCAGGAAGGGCACCCAAATATCGGAAGACGGCATGGTAAGGTCAGACATTTTGGAACTCCGGTAAAAATCCAATTTTTTTCACATCTTAGAGTCACTATCAAGACATATTTTCAACCAATACCTGTATGACCGCCTTTTTTTCTCCACCCCCACGAGCGCCTTGGGATATTGCGGGGCAAAACGACCTCATTTCAGCGCGGCACGATTGACATTTCCTGCATAAACAGGCATCCATTTGTTAACCATCTTGTGGTTCAATCTGTAACGTAACACTTCGGCGTTGCTTCCAAACACTAAAACGAAAAGCAGTTCACCCCAGATGCCAACATCCCAATCGCAACCCGAATCCGCCCGTAACTGGGTGCGCGTTCTTGCCAAATATCGTGAACCAAACCTTACACGGTCCATTTTCGAGCTCGCCGTCAGCTTTATCCCGTTTCTCACCATCGCGGTGCTGGCATGGCTTTCGCTCTCCGTCAGCTATTGGCTGACCTTTGCGCTTTCCTTGATTAACGGGTTCTTTCTGGTGCGGATGTTTATCATCCAGCATGATTGCGGCCATGGCAGCTTCTTTGGCAATCGCCACGCCAATAACTGGGTCGGGCGGACCATTGGTGTGTTTACCCTGACACCTTACAAGGTGTGGCGGCGCAGTCATTCTATTCATCATTCCGCCTCGGGCAACCTTGATAAACGCGGCATTGGCGATGTCTACACCCTAACCGTAGCCGAGTTCGAAGCCCTACCCCGCTTTAAGCGCATTGCTTACCGTGTTTATCGCCATCCTGTTTTCATGTTCGGCTTTGCGCCGGCGCTTCTGTTTATGGTGCAAAACCGCGTGCCGCTCAGCATGATGCGCTCGTGGGAATACTGGATGAGCGCGATGGGCACCAATGCAATGATCGCAATAATGATCGGGGTGATGCTATGGTTTGGCGGGCTGCCCGCGCTCCTGCTCATCTTCCTCCCCACACTGCTGATGGCGGCAACCCTCGGCGTATGGCTGTTTTACGTGCAGCACCAGTTTGAAAACGCCCAGTGGGACCATACCGAGAAATGGGAACTGCACGAAGCCGCCTTGATGGGCAGCTCTTACTATGTGCTCCCCGGCGTGCTGCGTTGGTTTAGCGGCAATATCGGCATTCACCATGTGCATCACCTTTATAGCCGCATCCCGTTTTATCGGCTGATGGAAGTTGTGCGCGAGCATAGCGTGTTGGAAAACCTCAACCGGATGACCATTCGCCAAAGCCTGAAAAGCGCGCAAATGCACCTGTGGGATGAAGGCAGCCGCAAGCTGGTTTCCTTCCGCCAAGCCCGCCAGCTGCGCTTAGCTTAGCGGCATAAATCGCAGCGCCAACAAGGTAAGCCCGCCCGCGATCAGCGGCAAAATGAGCGATACCCCAACCCGCAGCATCGTTAGCTGCCAGCCATAAAACCCCGCCTCTAGCGGAATCCGCAGCACCGAAAGCGTGGCGAGCGAGGTAGCGTAGGTCATTAACACTGCCACCCCAACGCCTGATTTATATAGCCCTGCAATGATCGGCAGGCCCACAATGCTGCCCCCTGGGGTGATAATGCCGGCGATCCACGCCAGCCCGATGCCCTTCCAGCCCGCTGAATCCGAGAGCCAGTTTTCCACCAAGCCCTTGGGCAGCAGCACTTGGGTAAAGCCCGCCAACATCATGGCAATAATCAGTATCGGCATAAACCCGAGCAGCTGCTTGCCCGAAGTTTGCATCCCCGCCTTAAATGCGCCCTCCCCTTGCCAAACCGCCAGCGCCATCAGGATCAGGAGAAACCCCGCCATGCCAATCGCAGTTGCTTTCATGATGCAACTCCCTTGATGATTTCCACATAGCCCGCCTCGCCATTCACCCGCAACCGATCGCCGGTTTTGATGCGCCGCGTCGCCTCAGGCACCCCGACTACCGCCGGAATGCCATATTCCCGCGCCACCACCGAGCCATGGGTCATCAGGCCACCCACTTCTGTTACCAGCGCCGAGGCGTTTACGAAAAGCGGGGTCCAACCCGGGTCTGTGAATGGCGCCACAAGGATTTCGCCGGGAATGAGCGTTTCGGTGGCAGGGTCTTTCACCACCCGCGCAGTGCCCTCATAGATGCCCGCCGAAACGGGGCTGCCAATCAGCGCCCCCTCTGGTGCGCCTTCAACTGAAAGATTAGGGCGCGGGATTTCCCCCTCACTCGTCACCACCCTCGGCGGGGTGCGCTTGGCATTGATAGCAAATTCTGCACGGCGAGCAGTGATCGCTTCTTGCATCGGTGTGCCTGCGCCCAGCGCGGCTTTTATCTCAGGTATCGTCAGAAACCAGATGTCCTCTGGCCTGTCCAAAACACCCTTTGCCGCCAAACTTTGGCCAATATCCACCAACACCGTTTTCACCTCTGCCAACACTTGTATCATCAAAAACTTATGATGCTCCCGCAGCGCTCCAAGGTTCCGCGCCACCTTAATTAGCCGCTTAACTATGGGGCGCTTTAGCCCCCGCGCCCAGCCTTTTAGGTGCTTAGACACCTCTACCGCCGCGATGTCGCTCTTGCGGGTCAGCTCGTTATAATGCCGCCGATGTTCGCCCGCTTTATCATGCGCTGTCATCCCGATGACCATTTGCAGCAGCGAAGCGGGGTCTTCCCGCCAACGCGGGCGGCGGGCATCTATTTCCGAAAGGCCCCGCGCACCGTATTTCGCCAAAAAATCCTGCCATGCAGTCAAAAATTCGGTGCCCTTCGCGGCCTCCAGGCCTTGGTCACTTACCTGCGCCAAAAGCGCTTCGGATTTGCGCAATTCATCAGCCAAATCACCAATGGTGAGGTTCATCTCGGTCACCACATTGCCCACCAGCCCGCGCTCCAAATCATTAAGCCGCTCACTATTTTCTGGCCCTGCCAATTTCCGCAGCAGCCGTTGGCCCGCCAGCCCTGCCGCCATGCGCGGGGCAAACTTTCCCGCAGCGGGCAACACGCCGCGTAGCGCTGTCAG
>JAJRRX010000184.1 GCA_024279075.1 Alphaproteobacteria bacterium
AGCAGCCCATAGCCCCGCATCACTCTCCTCCACTTTGCCGCCCGGAAAGGCCACCTGCCCGGGGTGGTTTCGCAAATGCGCGGCGCGGCGGGTGAGGATAACTTCTAGCCCGTTTGGCCGCTCAAGCAGCGCGATCAGCACAGCCGCGGGGCGTAGTTTTTGCCCCATTGGCCGCAGGCTCGGCGCATGATCAAAATCACTGGAGGGCGGTGGGGCAGGGCGGCTAAGCGCGCGCTCGATATCGGCAATGGTGATCATCGCGCCAGCTCGATCAGGGCGTCAATATCAATATGGGCTTCGATATGCGCGGCCAATTCGTCCAGCGTTTTTTCAACCGTTGCGCTGTAGGCCAGCCCGCTTTTGCCCAGCCACGCGGCGCGGAAATGATCGGCGCTAAACAACCCATGCAAGTAACTGCCTGCCACCTGCCCATCGGCGCTTATCGCCCCTTCGGGCTGCCCCGAGACCCTAAACATCGGGCGGGCGCAATCAGCCCCTGTGGTAGTGCCGATATGAATTTCATAGCCCCTAACCTTTGTGCCCGAGGCGGTATGAATGGCCTCTACGTCGCTCACTTGCTTCTCGGGGGTCATCACCGTTTCTACCTCTAAAAGCCCGAGGCCTGCGCCCTTTCCCGCAGGCCCTTCCACCCCGTCTGGGTCATCGATAGTCTGCCCAAGCATTTGATATCCGCCACAAATACCAAGCACCTTGCCGCCCCGCCGCAGATGGGCTTTCAGGTCAATCTCCCAGCCTTGGGCACGAAAAAACGCAAGATCTTTGATGGTGGATTTGGTGCCGGGGATAAGCACAAGGTCCGCATCTCCGGGCAAAGCCTGCCCTGCTGACACCATGCTCACGCGCACATTTGGCTCCAGCAAAAGCGGGTCGAGATCATCAAAATTCGCCATGCGCGAGAGCTGTGGCACGGCGATGTGAAAGCTGCCCGAACCGCTGGAACGGATGTCCAATGCATCCTCGGCGGGCAACCTATGGGCGTTAGGAAACCACGGCAGCGTGCCAAGCCCCTGCCAGCCGGTATGGGCGGCAATCGCGGCAAAGCCTTCATCAAAAAGCTCCGGATCGCCACGAAATTTATTGACGATAAAGCCTTTGATCCGCCCGGCATCAGCTGGCGAAATTACCGCTTTTGTGCCAACAATTTGCGCAATCACGCCGCCGCGATCAATATCCCCAACCAGTATTACCGGCACATCAGCGGCCTCGGCAAAGCCCATATTGGCAATGTCGCCCGCGCGCAGGTTTATCTCGGCAGGGCTACCCGCGCCCTCAATCACCACAATGTCCGCCTCGGTGCACAGGCGCTGAAAACTTTCCAAAACTTTGGGTATCAGGTTGGCTTTTAGCGCGCCGTATTCTCGGGCTTTTACCGTGGTTACCCGTTGCCCCTGCACCACCACTTGCGCTCCGGTTTCGCTCTCAGGCTTGAGCAAAATCGGGTTCATATGCACGCTTGGCGGCACCCCGCAAGCCATTGCTTGCAACGCCTGCGCGCGGCCAATTTCGCCGCCCTCAGCCACGGCGGCATTATTGGACATATTTTGCGGTTTAAAGGGCCGCACCTTAAGCCCGCGCAAGGTCAGCGCGCGGCAAATCCCTGCCACCAGCATGGATTTTCCGACATTGGAGCCAG
>JAJRRX010000185.1 GCA_024279075.1 Alphaproteobacteria bacterium
AGTTTGCGGACCTCGTGCTGGCTCTTGCCGCAAAACGAGCAATATAGGGTGTTTTTACTATCCGACCCGGCTGATTTGGTCATGGCATTCTCCTGCCCAATAATCTTCTGCGTCTAAACATAACAGAACATCGAAATAAAGGAAACACAAGCGCTAAGCGCTTAGTCGTCGCTCTCGTCGCCCCGCTTTTGCACGATTTCATCAACAATGCCAAATTCAAGCGCTTGTTCGGCGGTCATGAAGTTATCGCGGTCCAGCGCTTGCTCCACGTCGTCCAGCGGCTTGCCAGTGTGCTTTACGTAAATATCATTAAGGCGTGCTTTCAGCTCCAAAATCTCTTTGGCGTGCAGCGCGATATCGCTCGCCTGCCCCTGAAACCCGCCACTTGGCTGGTGCAACATAATGCGCGAATTGGGCAGCGTAAAGCGCATCCCCGGCTCACCAGCGGCCAGCAGAAGCGAGCCCATAGAGGCCGCTTGCCCAATGCAAACTGTTGAAATCTTTGGCTTAATAAACTGCATCGTATCATAGATCGACAGGCCAGAGGTTACCACACCACCGGGCGAATTGATATACATCGCGATTTCTTTATTGGGGTTTTCGGCTTCAAGGAAAAGCAATTGCGCCACCACGATGGTCGCCATCTGGTCTTCCACCACGCCGGAAACGAAAATAATCCGCTCCTTAAGCATACGCGAGAAAATATCATAGCGCACAGAGCCACGTGCGGTGGTTTCCTCAACACTCGGGATCACAAATCCGGTTTCATTCATCATCATTGGGTTAAACATGCGGCTTCGCCTTTCAATCACGCAGGATTCTTCTACTGCGAATTCGTTTCCTAAAGGTTTAATCGCTAGCTAGGGGAGCTTCAAGGCCCATTGCCTCAAGTTTCTACACAAGGGTGTTTATTATGTGACAATCCTCGGCTAGGTTTCGGGGTAAGGTCTTATTTTATATATTGGTATTCACAATGTTTGATATTTCAAGCCAGAAAGACACAATAACCGTCAAGCGCACCCTCACGCTTAAAAAAGACGGCATTTTGCCCGGTGGGGCGCTAGCCTGTGAGGCCAGCCTAGATATTGGTGTCCCGCTTAATAGCGCAGAAGGCAAAGGCATTGTCAGCAAATTTGAGTCTCTTTTTAATGGAAAAATCAGCGGCAAGGCCAAAAAACAGGATGAGCGTATAGATAAAGCCCGCCAACAACTGGCAAAATGGGTGCATTTGGGCGAATCAGAAAACAAGATTCGGAATTATGCAGATACCCAACAGGAAGATATTATTCGCGACTGGAACCAGTTTATGCGGGTCGATATCAAACGCGCGGCCACCGACGCGCTGGAGGATGCGCTGAAGAAAACCAGTATCGATTTTGATGATCTGAAGCTGAAATATTCAACCGTTGATCTGCAAGATAATAAAATGGAATTTATGACAGGTGTGCTGAATATTGCTGGCCGTGGTGGCAAGGGGCGCGTGACGCAAGCGGGCATGGCCACATTGGTGAGTGGTATGCAAAACCTTTCCAAACCCATAACCGCCATCATGGGCGGCTGGGAGCGCAATGCAAAGCTGCTCAAGCAAGGGGCGGAAGACGCCAATACGGTATATAAAAACATCGCTTCGATGCGTAAAGCCACGGCGGGTTTGGCAGCACGGCTCGGCCGTATGAAAAAAATCTCCGAGGGGAGCAAAAAGGTATCGGCCCAAAGCGCCAAGGGCGTGGATGCGGTGTTGGGCGCAATGAACAAATATCACAAAACCGCCAAGCTCAATGATCAGGACAAGGTTGTGATTATTGCCAATAAAGCGCTTTCCGCCTTTGCCAGCGCCAAAAAGGATAGCAAATCAACAGTGGTTAATGCGGATACCGCGCGGCTAGAGGTGGTGCTTAAGGAGATTTCAAAGCTGCTCGCCGAGGCCGAACAATTAAGCAAAGCCAGCACAGGTAGCTACATGAAAGCGGCCAAAGCCAGTAATGATGCGGGGCGCGAAGTGAAAACAGGCGAAGATGCGGTGACCGCCGCGCTCAAAGAGCTGCGCCTGCAATTCAAAACCAACTAGTGGCTTGGCACGTCGGGCTTGCCCTGACATGCGCTGACGAGGTGAATCTGGTTTTTGCGCAATTTAGCATACAAATTTCATCTGAAGCGCTGCCAAGGAAGTGCACGTTTGGGACAGACCATAAGCGCCGTGCTTGCTTTGACTTCTGGGAGCTAAAGCCCCCCTCTGCCAAAGCACATTTTTCAAGCAAGTTGAAAAATGTCTGCCGCTGGCCGTGGCCTCGCTTCGCTCGGTGGACTTTGCGTAAACTTCACACAAAAAAGGCGGAGCATTTGCCCCGCCTTTTGAATTTATAATGTGAAAGCCTTACTCGTTTTCGAGGGCTTCTATCGCCTTTTGCAGGTCTTCTTTGCTCACCGATTTATCAGAAACCTTGGCCAGTTCCAGAATGTAATCCACCACTTTATCTTCATAAAGCGGCGCACGGAGCTGTTGCTGTGCATCGCCATTTTTCTGAATGAATTCAAAGAACTCACGCTCTTGGCCAGGGTATTGCCGCGCGGCTTCAAACATAGCCTTCTGCATTTCTTCGTCCGAGATGGTAATCTCGTTCTTGTTGCCGAGTTCGGCCAGCAGCAAGCCAAGGCGCACACGGCGTTCGGCGAGCTTTTTGTGCTCATCGGTGGTTTCGATCTCGGGGTGATCATGGCCCTGCACGTCCGGGTTTTCGTCATGCCACAAGGTGTGGGCAATCGAGCCAGCTTCGGCCTCAACAAGGCTTGGCGGCAGATCAAAATCAAACATGCCATCAAGCTCGTCCATTAAGGCGCGCTTGAGTACGGTGCGGGCCGCGCCCTTATATTCGTCAGCCAAACGCTCGCCAACCTGCTTTTTCAAGCCTTCAAGGTCTTCCGCGCCATAACGCGTTGCCAGCTCGTCGTTAATTTCAGCAGGCTTAGGCTCGTTTACCGACTTGATATTACAAGTGAAAACGGCGTCTTTGCCTTTCAGGTTTTCTGCTTGGTATTCAGCGGGGAAAGTGACCTTCACCTCAACTTCGTCGCCTTCTTTACAGCCCACAAGCTGCTCTTCAAAGCCGGGGATGAAGCTGTTGGAGCCGAGCACCAGCGGGTAATCATCGGCTTGGCCGCCATCAAACGGCACATCGTCAACTTTGCCGAGGAAGTCGATCACAACCTGATCGCCATCCTTGGCTTTAGAGCCTTTCCGGCGCTTTTCAAAGTTGTTGGTCGATTTCGCGATGTTG
>JAJRRX010000186.1 GCA_024279075.1 Alphaproteobacteria bacterium
CATAATGCCAGCACCCGCAGTTTCGGTTGGCAAGGTCAGCGCGCACACGCCCATCAGGTTGCCAATGCGGGTATTATTCAGCGCGAGCAGGTTCTCCGATATAAAGTAATCATTATCCGAGAGCAGCCGCTCACGGTCCGGCGGCAGGATGGAGCTTGAGGGAATTAGCACGGCGTCATACCCTGCGGTGAGCGCGGCATATTCGGCCCGAATGCGTTTCAGCTCTTTCCAGCCGCGCACATATTCATAACCAGCGTAGCCCTTGCCCGCCTCAAAGCGCTGGCGCACGGGGGTATACATTTTGTCAGGGTCCGCTTCGATTTCTGCGCCCCATTGTGCCCATGCTTCCACCACAAAAAGGCAGCCCGCCAAGTCCATCGCGCGTTGGATGCCTTGAAAGCTGAAGCGGCTGATCTGCGCGCCGTTGGCCTCGAATTTTTGCAAAGCCGCTTCAAAACCCGCCATTGGTTCGGGGCGGCAACGATCCAGCGCTACTGTTTCCAGCACCGCCAAACGCGTGCCCGCAAGGCTGGCATTGGCCAAATCAGGTGCTTTTGGCCCGCCCATTGCCGCCAATAAATGCCCCGCATCTTCCACAGTTCGGCACAATGGCCCAACGGTATCAAACTTGCTGCACAGCGGCACCACGCCTGTGAGCGAAAGCAAACCGCTGGTGGTTTTCAGCCCGACAAGATTATTCCACGCCGCCGGAATGCGCACCGAGCCGCCGGTATCCGAGCCGATGCCTGCTGCCGCCAGCCCAAAGGCGACAGATGTGGCCGCGCCGGAAGAGGAGCCGCCCGGAGCTAGCGCTGGGTCATTAATATTGGGCGGCGTGGCGGTGATCGGGTTTAGCCCGAGGCCAGAAAACGCCAGCTCTGTCATATGGGTTTTGCCAAGGCAGATAAGCCCCGCGCGGGTGGCGTTTTGCAGCACCACAGCGTCCTCCTTTGGCACCCGCCCTTTGAGCAAAGCGCTGCCCGCTTCGGTGATCGTACCAGCGGTATCATACAGGTCTTTCCAGCTAATCGGCACACCATCAAGCACGCCCCTGCGCACGCCGTTTTTGGCGCGGTTTCGGGCGGCGTGGGCCTCGGAAAGCGCACGGGGGGCAGTGGTGCGGGCGAAAATCAGGTCGCGGTGGGGGTGCTGGTCAATGCGCTCTAAAAACACCTCGGTCAGGGTTACGGGGTCAATTTTGCCTGCCTCGATCGCCCGCCCCAATGCTGCGGCGCTCATGCTTTTCCAGCCATCCATCATATCAAGCCCTTTCCTATTTTGCGCAGGGTAGCGCTAATTTCGCCAATGGACAATCACGAGATTTAGGCGCAAATTGGGGGTATGAAAATGGATGCAGATATTATCATCGTTGGCGGCGGGCTCAATGGCCCCGCTTTGGCATTGGCGCTGGCCTCTGGTGGGCTGAGCTCGATCATTATTGATAGTTTGCCACTGGCAACACGGCGAAAACCTGCCTTTGATGGCCGCGCTTATGCGCTGAGCCTGACCTCGGTGCGGATGCTGCAAGCGCTTGATATTTGGCCGGTTGTGGCGGGCGAATCCCAACCTATGTTAGATATTAAGGTGTCTGACGGCAAACCGGGCGCGGGGGCCTCGCCGCTGCATGTGCATTTTGATCATAACGAGATCGCGGAAGGCCCGATGGGGCATATGCTGGAGGACCGATACCTGCGCCGCGCCTTGCTGGATGCGGTGAAGGCTTCAAAGCTTATCAGCCAGATCGCCCCTGCAACGGTAGAGGCGCAGGAGGTTACCGCCAGCCATGCTGAGGTGGTGCTTTCTACCGGCAAAACCCTGCGCGGGCGGGTGCTTGTGGGCTGCGATGGCCGCCGCTCGGGTGTGGCGCAGCGGGCGGGCATTGCGCGCTCAGGGCATGATTACCACCAAAGCGGGCTGGTATGCGCGGTGAGCCATGAAAAACCACATAATGGCGTGGCCTATCAGCAGTTTATGCCCTCGGGGCCGCTGGCGATATTGCCGCTTAAAGGGGGGCGCTCAGCGATTGTTTGGACGGAACCAAGCAAAAGCGCAGCCGTAATTGCGGCACTGTCTGACGATGATTTTATGGCTGAATTGCGGCCTCGGTTTGGTGATTTTATGGGCGAGATCAAGCTGGTGGGCAAGCGGTTTTCTTACCCGCTGAACCTGACAGTGGCCACAGAATTTGCGCAAGCGCGGTTGGCGCTGGTGGGCGATGCGGCGCATGGCATTCATTATCTTGCTGGGCAGGGGCTGAACCTTGGTTTGCGCGATGTGGCGGTGCTGGCGCAAGTGCTGCTGGAGGCCGCGCGGCGGGGGGAGGACATTGGCAATGCGCTGGTGCTGGACCGCTATGCGCGCTGGCGCGGGGTGGATACAGCGGCGCTTACGGCCTCGACCGACCTGATTAATATGCTGTTTTCAAACGATAAC
>JAJRRX010000187.1 GCA_024279075.1 Alphaproteobacteria bacterium
CGAATACATTTCGCCAAAGAAGGCGTAGTCCGCACCCGCATCTGTGCTCAAGAAGCCGTCATCCATAGCAATGGAATCGCCCATAGCGGCGTCAATGCGGCCCGCTTGCAGATCAAGGTAAACATCGTCTTGCGAGCCATAAAGGCGCAGCTCAACATTCGGGAACTCGCCTTCCATAAAATCTTGGTGAATGGTGCCGCGCTGTACGCCCACAACCTTGCCGTCCATCATCCCTGTCATCATGCCGGCAGTGCCGATGAAAGCGGCAGGGGAATTATAGTATTTCGCAGAGAAATCAATAACCTGCTTGCGCTCATCAGTGATCGACATTGAGGCGATAATCGCATCACACTTGCCCTCAAGAAGGGCCGGAATAATACCGTCCCAATCCGTTTTAACCATAGTGGCTTCCATGCCCATTTCAGCGGCCAGCGCATTGGCGATGTCGATATCAAAGCCCACAACGTCGCCCGAAGCTTCGGTGGAGGAAAACGGCGGGTAAGCCCCCTCAACACAGATATTTATGTTTTGGGCTTGCGCCGCCATGGCGAATGAGGAAATGGCCGTGGCGGCCAGAAGGATCTTTTTCATTATACTCTCCAAATTGAACAGATTGGTGGCGGTTGTCCCGCCACCTTATGCCCAACTATCAGGCTAAAGCGCGGCATCGTCAAGCGCTCCGGTTACAGGAATTCGGGCATACTGCCTTTTTGTGCCGCATTCACCAGCCATTCAAACATAAATTGCTTGAGGCTGGCAAAGCAGACCAGCGTTATTTCGTCATCCGCTTCCAGCCAGAAGGCCACGGCCACTTGGCCAAGGCGGGTGCGGCGGAAATCGCCTAGGGTGAAGGCCTCGGGTGCAAGGTCCACCGGCGCGCCCTTGGCCAGCACCTCGCGGGCTTTGTTGCCTTTCAGGGTAAACACCGCGCGGGCGTCGGACACATCTACCGCCAGCATTGGCGCTTTGAGTTCGGCGGTGAGACGCGCGATCATGGCCTCGGGCGTGTCGCCCTGCGGCACCATGATCAAAAGCTCATCAGGGGCCATCCATGCGATGCCATTGGCGATTTTGCGAGCCGCGGGCACGGGCGTGCCAAGGGCTTTTTTTATCGCCGCGCGGGTGGCTTTGCTTAGCTCCGCTTTCAGCGTCACCATCATCACGCGCCGTTGGGCCGCCACCAGCACCGCGCCGCTGCCATCTATCTCGCTGAAGCTCATGAGGTCAGACATCTTGCTGCGCTCCTTCTTTGTCGTAAAAAACCGGATCAACCACGCGGGCTTTATGCACCGTGCCAGCTACGGGAAACGCCAGCACCTCACCCATGCGCGCCCTGCCACCAACGATCAGCGCCATAGCAATGGGGTGGCCCAAAGTGGGTGAGAAATAGGTGGAGGTGACATGGCCAATGGCCTTACCATCTTCCACCGCATGGGCGGATTCTGGCAGCTTTTCGGTGTCGGATAGCGTGCGCAAGCCAACAAGCTGCTTGCGCCCCTCCGCCGTCAGAAAACTGCGCTGCATCCCGCGTTTGCCGATGAAATCCTCTTTCTTTTTAGAAACCGCCCAGCTCATGCCAAGGTCATGCGGGGTGACGGTGCCGTCGGACTCGTCGCCAACCACCACAAAGCCCTTTTCGCCGCGCATTACATGCAGCGCCTCGGTGCCATAAGGGCTGATCCCGTGGTCCGCCCCCGCTTGCAGCAACAGGTTCCACATCAGCAGCCCTTGCGAGGCAGGCACCGCGATCTCGTAGGAAAGCTCACCGGAGAAGGAAATCCGGAAAATGCGCGCCTGAATGCCGCCAAGCTTGCCCTCGGTGAAGGTCATAAAGGGCAGCGCCTCGCGGCTCACATCCATGCCGCCCAGCGCTTCCAGCACCTTGCGAGCGTTGGGACCAGCGACCACAATTTGGGTGAATTGCTCGGTGAGGTTGGCGGTGAAAACCTTGAGCTCCCACCACTCGGTTTGCAGCCATTCTTCCATATGGGCATGAATGCGGTCCGAGCCGCCGGTGGTGGTGTGGCAGAGGAAGGTGTCCTCGTCCAGCCGCGCCACCACGCCGTCATCCATAAGAAATCCGTTTTCGTTGCACATCAGGCCATAGCGGCATTTGCCGGGTTTTAGAGTGGACATCATGTTGGTATAAACGAGGTCAAGGAACTTACCCGCATCCGGGCCTTTGACAATGATTTTGCCAAGGGTCGAGGCGTCGAAAAGGCCCACCGAGCCTCGAGTGGCAAGAATCTCGCGGGTGATGGCGTCTTGGGTGGTTTCTCCGGCTTGGAGGTAAGCATAAGCACGGCGCCAATCGGCGACCGGCTCAAAAATGGCACCGTGGCTTTCGTGCCAGCCATCTATCGTGGTTTTGCGGGTGGGTTTGAACAGCGGGCCAGCGGCCTCGCCTGCGATGGCCCCGAGCGAAATCGGCGTATAGGGCGGGCGGAAGGTGGTGGTGCCAACATTCGGAATTTCAGCATCCAGCGCCCCTGCCAGCACCGCAAGCCCGTTGATATTGCTGAGCTTGCCTTGGTCGGTGGCCATGCCAAGGGTGGTGTAGCGCTTGGTGTGCTCGACGCTCTCGAAACCCTCACGGGCGGCGAGCTGCACATCCGAGACCTTCACATCATTCTGGAAATCAAGCCAAGTTTTGGCGCGCAGTTTATAGGGGGCCTTGTCGGGCATCGACCAGATAGGAGCCATCGGGTTTTCGCTAATAGTCCGGACCTCCCGAGCGGCGGCTTCCTCGGGGAGGCTATGCCCCACCTCGTCAGCCGCTTGACGCGCCGCAGCAGTGGCGCTTTGCAGGCAAGCTTCGGTGGTAAGCGCGCCAAAAGCGCTGCCCGCAGTTATCACAAAGCCCTCGCCGTTTTGGTCAGTTGGGGGGCGGGAGGGGTCGGGCGAGAACATGGCGTTGGCCGCGTCCCAATTAAGCTTGCCGCCGCAATGGGACCAGAGGTGGACGACGGGAGAGAAACCGCCAGACATGGCAACGCAATCACAGGCGATGGTTTCGACCGCGCCGCCAGCACCGGATTGCAGGCAAATCTCAACCGATTTTACGTGGATTTTGCCGTTGACCTTGGCGACCGCATGGCCGGTTTCAATACGAACGCCAAGCGCGCGCGCTTGCTCGGCCAGCGCGCCGCCACCTTGAGGGCGGGCATCAATAATGGCGGGGACCTCAAGGCCTACGGCATGCAGGGTGAGGGCCGTGCGGTAGGCGTCGTCATTATTGGTGACCACAACCGTGCGTGCGCCGGGGGCGGTGCCATAAAGCCGGACGTAATCGCGAACGGCGCTCGCAAGCATAACGCCCGGAATATCATTGCCCGCGAAATTCAGCGTGCGCTCTAGCGCACCCGTTGCGGTGATAATGCGTTTGGCGCGGATGCGCCACAAGCGGTGCCTCGGGGTGGTGCTGGGCGCGTGGTCGTTCAGGCGCTCGTAGCCAAGGGCATAGCCGTGGTCAAACACGCCAGCACCTTGGGTGCGGGGGCGCAGGGATACGTTTGGTAATTTGCCAATTTCGGTAAGCAGATGAGCAATATGGGCGGGGCCGGCACGGCCATCAACCTCGACATCATCAACCATAAGCCGCCCGCCAAAATGCGGCGATTGCTCCAGCAGCAGCACTTTGGCCCCGCTTCGCCCCGCCTCCAGCGCCGCCTCAAGGCCAGCCACCCCGCCGCCGGTGATCAGGATGTCGGTATAGGCGTAGAAATACTCGTAGCAGTCGGCGTCGCGCTCGGTTGGCACTTGGCCGAGGCCTGCTGAGCGGCGGATGATCGGCTCAAAAACGTGCTTCCATGCCCAAGCGGGCTTCATGAAGGTTTTGTAGTAAAAGCCAGCGGGCAAAAAACGCGCCAGCTTGTTATTCAGCGCACCTATATCAAAGGCAAGGCTAGGCCAATGGTTTTGCGAGCGCGCCGTCAGGCCGTTAAACACCTCGGTGGTGGTGGCGCGTTGGTTTGGCTCAAAGCGCGCGCCCTCGCCCATGTTCATCAGGGCGTTTGGCTCTTCGCCCCCAGAGGCGACAATGCCGCGCGGGCGATGGTATTTAAACGAGCGGCCCACCATGCGGTGGTCTGCGGCCATCAGGGCGGAGGCCAGCGTATCCCCTTTGAAGCCTTGCACGGATTTGCCGTTAAAGGTGAAGCTGACGGGTGAATCACGGTCTATCAGGTGGCCGAAAGTTGGCAGGCGGAAGCTCATGATTTCGCCTCCCATTCTGGCCGTTTGGCCTTGATTTTAGCGATAATCTCAGCGGGCGGCTCAAAGGTTTGGGCGCTATAGGTGCCAAATATCTCCAGCGTTACCGCACAGCGCGCCGCATGAAACCACTTGCCGCAGCCATACACATGCCGCCAGCGCTCCAACACAATGCCCTTGGGGTTTTTGCGCTCAAAAAGATAAGCGGTGAACGCATCATCCGAACTGCCATCACTATGGCGAGTTAGGTGGGCCTCGCCACCACCATGAAACTCGGTTTCTTCGGCCATAACGCCGCAATAGGGGCAGGTTAGGAGTAGCATGTTATATCCCTCGCAGATAACCGATGAGCATTGCCCCAAAGCCCCATTGCAGGGTGCCAAGCACGGAAAATGCCAATTCGTATTTATAGGTTTCTATCGCTTTTTCCTCTGCCTTGGCGGCAAGGAGGTCATCAAAGTTTTCAGTGATTTGGTCGCGCAGTTTTGTCAGCGGCGTTGGGTCATTGTTATCATAGCTAAAATAGCGCCACATCATCCGAGATTGAGTGAGAATCTGGGAATCCCAGCGGCGGCGAGCCTCCTGCGCCATAAAGCGGTCAGTCAGAAACACCACAAAGCTAATGCAAAGCGCAAAGGAGCCGAGCGCGCCAAACAGGGTCGCATGGCCGAAGGCAACCGAAAGCACACTGGCAAACAACCAAAATATTAGGGCGCCAAACAAAATGATCCGTTGCCAAAAGGTGAAATGCTCAAGCATATTTTGCCTTTCCTGTATCTGTTGCGGCAAGATTAGAGCCAATTAGCGCTAGGCTGAAATGTGCCAATGGGCAAGTTATTGCCGGTTTTTGCCGATAACTCGGTAAATTCTGAGTGATTTCAGGCTTTAAGGTTATACTGCCAGCATAAACATTTTTCTTAAGTGAGGTCAGACTACATTTGGTTGGATAAAAAGGACGCTGCATATAATGGACGATATTCTGATAGGAATAACCTCGATGTGGGAAAGCTTCACCACGCAAGGAACCAGTTTTATACAAACACTGTTTTCTATTTTCTGGGGGTTTGAGGCCAGTCTTTTTATGGCTCAGGTCATATTTTACAGCAATTTGTGCGTTTTTTCTTTGTGGGCCATTTATCTCATTACCCGCCGGAGAAAACCGCTTAACCGAATAGATGCCAACCATCGCTATTCGCGAGATTTGCCTTAACACCGAACAGATACGGGCCAAATAAAGCGCGCCCCAATAGCTGAATTTGCCCGACAAAGTGATTCGCTGCCTATGCGCGTATGGCCTCTTCATACCACCTTCTCCGCACATTTATCGGCGGCAACTCGCTTACTACCAGCATTCCCCTTAAAACTAACGCTATTCAAGCGGCCCCAGCCCTGTGGAAAAACTATCTCGATATTACATCGGTTTGTAACGGGACCTTCACACATATTCCGCTGCACACAACCTATAAATGCGCGCAAAAAATTTGGTCTTTGTATATAAGGCGTATTTGTGCTAATTTTGTGGTGAAAATGTGTTTTTTTCAGCAGACCCAGAAGTTCAGTAACGATATCAGGAGATAAAAGATGGAAACCTTTTCTGCCACCATTTCCAACATTTGGAGCGCTTACACGACAACCGGCGCTCAGTTCATTCAAAAAACTGTACTTGTCATGACCGACTATCAAATGAGCGAATTCGAAGCGCTTGTTGTGTTGCTTGGCTCGTCTTTCGGTTTTCTGATCTGGCTGGCGCTTATGTTTAA
>JAJRRX010000188.1 GCA_024279075.1 Alphaproteobacteria bacterium
AAATGCCACGCAAGGGCGCGGCGTTGAAAGGTGAAGAATGAGCGATACGACAAATAACGACGGTAAAAAACCTTTGGGGCTAAAGGGCGGCACAGTGCGGCAGAAGTTCTCGCATGGGCGGACCAAAAACGTCGTTGTTGAGACCAAGCGCAAGCGGGTTTTTGTGCCAAAAGCAGGCGGTGCTGGCGGCGGCGGAAAGCCCGGTGGCAAAAAGCCTGCGGGCAGCTACCTGTCTGATGCTGAAATGGCACGCCGTAAAAAGGCACTCGATGCCGCGCGCGCCATGGAAACCGAGCGCGCCGCCAAAGAGCAAGCGCAATCAGAAGCCCGTGAAGGCGAGCGCGCCAAGCGCCGTGCTGAAAAGAATGCGGCCGAACAGGAAGCTGCCGAAGCCAAAATTCGCGCCGAGCGCGAAGCAGAGGAAGCTAAAGTAAAGGCAGAGGCAGAAGCTGCCGAAGCCAAAGCCAACAAGCGCACCATTAGCGGAGCCGCACAACCCAAGCTGCGCAACCCAGCGCAAGCCGAAGACCCAGCCGCCGCACAAGTGGCTGGCGCACGGGCTGAAGCTGGCCGTGTTGCCCCTAATAAAAACCTTAAGCCAGCCGCCAAGCCGGCAGATGATCGCAACAAACAAACCCGCAACACCAAAGGCGGCGGCAATGACCGTCGCCGTTCGGGCAAGTTGACCATCAACCAAGCCTTGGGTGGCGGTGGCAACCGCCAGCGCTCTATGGCTGCGATCAAGCGCCGCCAAGCGCGCGATAAGCGCAAGATGATGGGCGGACCAGTGGAGCATGAAAAGGTGTTCCGCGATGTGCAGGTGCCGGATGCGATTACGGTGCAGGAGCTCGCCAACCGGATGACCGAACGTGTGGCTGATGTGGTGAAAGCCCTGATGACCAACGGCATTATGGCGACGCAAAACCAAACGATTGACCACGAAACCGCCCAACTTCTGGTCGAAGAATTCGGCCACAAAGTGGTGCGGGTTTCGGATGCGGCGGTCGAGGATATCCTCGTGGCCGAGGAAGAGGATGAAAGCAAGCTCAAGACCCGCCCACCCGTGATTACCATCATGGGCCACGTGGACCACGGCAAAACCTCGCTTCTCGATGCGATTCGCAAAACCAATGTGGTTAAAGGCGAGGCTGGCGGCATTACCCAGCATATCGGCGCTTACCAGATCACGCTGGATTCCGGCGAAGTGATGAGTTTCCTTGATACACCCGGCCACGCCGCCTTTACCTCGATGCGCTCACGCGGGGCGCAGGTCACGGACATTGTGGTGCTGGTTGTGGCGGCAGATGACAGCGTCATGCCGCAAACCATCGAGGCGATCAACCACGCCCATGCGGCCGAAGTGCCGTTGATTGTGGCCATCAACAAGATGGACCGCGAGGGCGCGGACCCGACCAAAGTGCGCACTGAATTGCTGCAACACAACGTGATTGTAGAAGCGATGTCTGGTGATGTGCTTGATGTAGAAGTGTCGGCGATCACAGGCCAAGGCCTTGATAAGCTGCTGGAAAACATCGCCCTGCAAGCTGAATTGCTGGAACTGAAAGCCAACCCTGATCGCCCCGCCGAAGGCGCTGTGATCGAGGCCAAGCTGGACGTTGGCCGTGGCCCTGTGGCCACGGTGCTGGTGCAAAAAGGCACGCTCAAGCGTGGCGATATTTTTGTGGTTGGCGAGCAATGGGGCAAGGTGCGGGCGCTGATTGATGATCAGGGCAACCGCGTGAATGAAGCTGGCCCTTCGGTGCCGGTGGAAGTGCTGGGCCTGAACGGCTCGCCCGAAGCGGGCGACGTGCTCAACGTGGTGCCGGACGAGGCCCGCGCGCGGGAAATCGCCGAGTATCGTGCTCAAGTCGCCAAGGACAAGAAGGCCGCCGCTGGCGCGGGTGTTTCGCTTGACCAGCTCTTGGCCAATGCCAAAGCCGACGAGAGCGTTTCCGAGCTGCCGATCGTGCTGAAGGCCGATGTGCAAGGCTCAGCCGAAGCCATCGTGCAAGCCTGTGAGAAAATCGGCAATGACGAGGTGCGCGTGAAAGTGCTGCATTCCGGCGTTGGCGCGATCACCGAATCGGATGTAACGCTGGCCGAAGCCTCCGGCGCGCCAATCATTGGCTTTAACGTGCGGGCGAACTCGCAGGCACGGAATACCGCCAACCAAAAGGGCGTTGAAATCCGCTATTACTCGATCATTTATGATCTGGTGGATGACATCAAAGCGGCGGCCTCTGGCCTGCTTTCCCCCGAGGTTAAGGAAACCTTCATCGGTTACGCCAAAATCAAAGAGGTGTTTAAAATCACCGGCACTGGCAAGATCGCGGGTTGCGAGGTTACCGAAGGCGTGGCCCGCCGCGCGGCTGGGGTTCGTTTGCTGCGTGACAACGTGGTTATCCATGAGGGTAAGCTGAAAACGCTGAAGCGGCATAAGGACGAAGTGAAAGAAGTCCAATCTGGTCAAGAATGCGGGATGGCGTTTGAGAATTACGAAGACATTCGCGCTGACGATGTCATCGAGATTTTCACCACCGAAGAGCTTGAGCGCACACTTTAAAGCACAACAAACGAGACCCAAGGCTGTGAAGACCTTCATAGCCTTGGCCACGGTTTGGCTATAGGCCAACAGGCCTAACTTGGGGGTGTGAAAATGAAAGTTCGACATGACATATTAAAGTCAAGCCTCCAACATTTGACAAGCATCCCATGTGGCCCCGAACCGCTTAAGGCGCAGATGGATGACATCCTTGATGGACTTCACCAAACGCTGGATGCGATCCGCGCTGAATACTTGAACCGTGATATTTACTACTACACGTATAGGCTGCTCGCCCACAAGCCAGATCAGCCGCCAAAAAATTTGCCACTTTGGCAGGTGATCAAACGCGCCTTGTTTACAAAAGAGCCGTCACCGCGCAATGATTTGCCACTTGAGGTCGACCCTTGGTCGGAAAGCACGGTCCGGTTTTGGACTTTGGTTGGGGCAAACCCTGCGTTTCACGATCTCGCTAAAAAGTGGCTCAACAGCGTTGAATCAATTATTGCTTTTGCGAATGATGCGCCCTCCACTGGGGAGGGTGTTTGGGAGTATGACGAAGCAGCTCTGGCTGAGCCTGCGATTTCTGTACTGGCGCTCATGGACGTGTCTTTCGTGCCCTATTACACAAGACTTCTGGCATTGTGGGACATGGAGCACGAGGTTAATCAGGGCGATACTATCAACGAAATTTTTGACAAATATGGCGTCTGTCCAGAAACTGAAGACCTCCTGATTTGCCGCATGAATGAAGGCTATGGCCAAGATGGTATTTCCAATTTGGAGTATTTCTATCCTGCGCTGGAAGCCCACTTTGGTGACCTGCGCCGCTCAGAATTTTTGCACAGAATGGTCGTGCATGCTCACATACGTGCCGTGGCTTGGTATGAAAAGAGCGTTAAGGAAGCCGCAAAGACCCTTGCGCAGCACCGGAAGACACAGCCAGACACTAAGATGAGGGACATCCCGCCGCCACGCCTCGGGTATCTTGAGTGACCTGCGCCCCTAGAACTCCTCCAAAATGATGTAGAGTCCGCCCAACGAAAAGGACGGAAAACATGAAGAAGCGATTCACGGATGAGCAGATTATTCAAATGCTGAAAGAGCAGGAGGCTGGCGAGAAGACGGCGGAC
>JAJRRX010000189.1 GCA_024279075.1 Alphaproteobacteria bacterium
GCGCTATTACACTCACCAAACAGGCAAGAGGTGCCTGAAAGCTCGTCATAATAAGCGGGGCGCTGGTCAGCCCCGATGATATTGGCGGCTTGCTGCACTTGGTTGCGGGTTTGAATGGTGGCTTGGCGCAGATCGCCCGTGCTATCTAGGTTGCGCAAGAAAAACCGCGTGAAAACCGAAAATTCCTGCGTATCGGCCTCGCCCAAACGGTCGAGCGCGGCTTGGCCAGCGCCAGCAGAATAAATAAGGAAGGTGCCTTGGGCGGGTTCCACCGGCGCAAGGCCACGGGTTACCCCCACGGCGCGGCTCAAGTTGCCGCCAAAAGGGTTATTGCGGCAGGCATCCACCACGGCGATTGTGAGGCTGGATTGGCGCGCCGCAATATTATCTAAAATGCCGTTTACCCCGTTTTTCAGCGGGATGCTCATTTCAACCGCGACAGCGGCGCTACTGGTGAGTTGGGCATCTGTGGGCACGAGGTAATTCAGCGAGCCATCAGACCAGCCATGGCCGGAATAAATGAAAGCCACGGTATCGCCCGGCTCAATGGTTTCGTAAAACTCGGCCAGTTGTCGGCGCATTTGGGCCATCGGGGCGTTGAGAATGGTGGTAACCTCAAAGCCTTTGCGGTTAAAAAGCTCGGTATAGCCGCCAGCGTCTTCCTCGGCTTTTAGCAAAGTCGGGAGGGCATCATAAATATCGTTTCCAACAATAAGGGCGCGCTCAACGGCATGCGCCAAACTTGGCAAAAGAACGAGGAGAAGGGCAAAAATGCGGGCCATATCGTAAATATTCCGTTTTCTTTTAAATGGGTCTGCGGCATGTTGGGTAGAACGGGTGTAATGTCACCTAACATTAAGATAGGCGAAAAATGGCGAATTGCAAGTTTTTTGATGCTCCAAGCGGACGGCGGTTAGCATACCACCACCTTGAAGGCGCATCCCCTGGGGTTGTGTTTTTGGGCGGTTTCAAATCAGATATGGAGGGTAGCAAGGCAACATTTCTGCAAGATTGGGCCAAAAACCAAGGCCGCGCGTTTTTACGGTTTGATTATTCAGGGCACGGGCAAAGCAGCGGAGAGTTCACCGATGGTTGCATTGGGGACTGGGCGCAGGACGCACTTGAGATCGTATCTGCGCTAACATCTGGCCCGCAGATCATCATCGGCTCGTCCATGGGCGGCTGGATTGCGCTTTTACTGGCGCGGGCCATGCCCGAGCGGTTTTACGGGCTTGTTGGCATTGCCGCCGCGCCCGATTTTACCGAGGATTCCATTTGGGCGGGGCTGAGTGAATTGCAGCGCGCCACCATTTTGCGCGACGGGCAGATCGAGCTGCCATCGGAATATGCCGATAGCCCCTATATTTTTACCCGCCACCTGATTGAAGACGGCCGCAAGCAGCGGGTGCTGCTAGAGCCGCTCACCTTGCCATTTCCAGTGCGGCTGTTGCAAGGCACCGAGGATGCCTCGGTAAAGCTGTCAGTGCCCCTAAAGATCGTTGAACATGCCATGGGGGCGGATATTCGGTTAACCCTTATGAAGGGGGCTGACCATAGTTTTTCAACGCCAGAATGCCTTGAGTTGATTGCAAACACCGTGGCCGACATCAGCCCTTAGCGCCTTCCGGTAGCATTTTTGCCGAGGCCGACAAAAATGGCCTGCGGCACCGTGGCCTCGCTTCGCTCGGCATCCACGCCAAGCCGTGAGGGCGGGTTAGGTGCCCGACGTTGGGGCGGTCGGTTCGCCTTGTAACATCGCAAGAAAATCATTGGCAAAATTATAAACATCACCGGGCCAGCGGGCCGAAAGATATTGCCCATCGCGGTGGGTGAAACCACGCGCCATATGGTCAGGCGAATCGCGCAGCACCGGAAGCGGGCCTTCTTTGAAGTCGTTTTTGCTCGCGAGCGCGCCTTTAACCTCGTCTTCCACCGTTGTTGGGTAGGTCAGGTAATAATCGCCCATCCAGCGCTTGGTGAGGCGGTGGCCGATCAGTTCTTGTCGCTTGAGCAGCGCGGTGGTTGTGCGGCCATGCAAGATGGATTTTCTGGTATCGGGATCTATGGCGCGGGCCGCAGCAACGGTGCCATGGCAAATGGCGGCGACGGGTTTGCTCGCTTTAAAAAACGCCACAATGGCTTTTTGCAGGGTTTTGGACTCAAGAAAGGGCCGGACCTCTTTGGCGTGGCCACCGGGCAGGAGCAGGCCGTCAAAATCATCGGGAACTATGGCAGCGTAAGCCAGCGGCGCTTGGAAATGCGGGTCATTTTGCAGCTGTTCGCAAGCATCACGGGCATCTTTTCGGGCAATGAGCGCGCGCTTAAAAGGGCCGAGGCCATCGCCTGTAAGCATGATGGGGTCAGGGCTGGCTTGCTGGCCGGAATCAGTGGCAAAACGGACATCGATGCCAGCTTCATGTAATATTTTCCACGGAATCGCCACTTCGGTAGGGTCAAAACCCTGCGTCGAGGTGGCGATCAGCGCCTTCACGACACCAACACGCCAACGGTAACGAGGGCAAGGCCGATGAAGCCCGTGCCGAGCGCCGCAGTGTTGATGGCGACCAGAAACTGCATCCGGTCCTTGGCCTCTTGCCCTATGGGCGCATCTTTTTTCAGCTTCAGGGCAAGGCTGACAGCGTAGCCAAGGCCAATGAGGCCAAGCACGGCCAAAACCACGCCTGCGTAAATCATATAAGTGAAGATATTTTCCATGTTGGCTATGTAGGGGCGAAGGGGCACGTTGGCAAGCTTGGCCTTGCCCCTTGTGGCACTTGGCGCTAGGGTCCACGCTCGAAATCCAATA
>JAJRRX010000190.1 GCA_024279075.1 Alphaproteobacteria bacterium
AGGGCGTATCCATATGGGCGTCACTGGCCAAGATTTGATTGCCGAAAAAATTCCGGCTTGGGAGTTGCAAGTGGAGCAGATTTCCGAGATGGGGTTTGGCCATGCCGATCTTATTTTGGCCGTGCCACAATTTTGGGCCGATGTGGAAACCATTGACGACCTTGACGCCGTGGCCGCTGCCTTTCGCACCGCCCACGGCATGCGCCTGCGGATCGCCACCAAATACCACAATATCGTGCGCGAATATCTCAAGCATGAAGGCGTGGCGGATTACCAGTTGGTGGATAGCCAAGGCGCAACGGAAGGCACAATCAAAAACCTGACCGCCGAGGCTGTTGCCGATATCACCTCCACCGGTGATACCTTGCAGGCCAACCACCTGAAAATCCTTTCGGGGCCGCCCATTCTGGCCTCACAAGCCACGCTGTTTGCCAGCAAATCAGCCGCGTGGAGCGATACCGCCAAAGCCGCCCGCGCCGAGATTTTAAAGCGCATCGGAGCCACGGATGACTGACGCCCTAACCTTCCTGAAAACCCGCCGCTCTACGCCAGCAAAAACCCTCAAAGCGCCGGTGCCACCACGGCTTGAGATCGAGGCTCTGCTTGAAATCGCCGCCCGCTCGCCGGATCATAAAAAGCTGGAGCCTTGGCGGTTTATTGTGCTCAATCAAGCCGCGCTCACAGGCTTGGCTCCTTTGGCCATTGCGCGATATGATGCTTTAGCCCTGCCGCCGGAGAAGCGAGAAAAGACCTGCGCGCAATTTAGCGATGGCCTGCTAGCGGTGGCTGTTATTGCCTCGCCCAAGCCCTGCGATAGCATCCCTGAAGTCGAGCAAACCCTCTCGGCTGGCGCTGTTTGCTTGGCGCTGCTAAATGGCGCGCTGGCCTCTGGCTGGGGGGCAAATTGGCTAAGCGGGCCGATGGCTTTTGACCGTGAATTCCTGAGCCGTGGGCTGGGTTTAAACCCACAGGAATTTGTGGCTGGGTATATTCATATCGCTACCCGAAACGCCACCCCGCCAGAGCGGCCTCGACCAAATGTGCCGAGCATGACCACCTGGAAAAACAGCTGAACCACGCGCCCCACAGGGGGGAGCGCGCGTGCGCGAGGGGGCGTGTCGCCCCCTTTTAGGAGCTTAAGCTAGTCACGCAGCATTGAAATTTCAGCCATGCTCAACGTCACCCGCGCAGGTGGGCCATAGGTTTCAACCCCTTGCGCGAGCTCAGGAAACAGCGCCAAAATTTCATCACGCGCGGCGGCTTCGGATTCGTCTAGAATGTCAGCGCTTGGGTAAAAGCTTTCGCTCGGCACCCCTTCGGAAAACACGATTTCGTGCTGGTCAAACATCATATGGAAATATTGCGCCTCGCCGCCCTCAATTCGAATAATCGAATGATCATTGACCAACGCCTTGGCGGGGGCCAGCACTTCGGCTTCCCCAAACAACATTTCGGCGCGCCATTCCTCAAGCAACATGCGGTGATTGGGCGAGACCTTGAGGTCGCGTGTGTTACCAAGCGCGCCTTTGCGAATCAGAATCGGGGCCAAATCACCCTGCGCCGCCGTGATGGTGGAGCCAACCCAGCGAACGGGCTGCAAGCCGTGGTCTTTGGTGCGCACGAGGTCGCCTGCGCACAAGTCCTCTATCAAGCGCGGGCCAGAGGCTGTTTCAATATGGGTGCCACGCAGAAAACAGGCCAAAATCGACACGTTATCCAGCAGCGCCCCAAGGGAATTATCATTACCGATCTCGGTAAAACGCAAAGTATAAGTGCCTGCCGACGGAAAGCTGATAGCGACAGAATACCCAGTGAGCGCGTGCGCTGTGGGCTGAATGGAAATGGCGGTGCCAACCACAGCGCCGCTGCTATCAATAATTTCTACCGTAAAGCCATCACCCACCTGACCATTGCTACGCAACGCGGCATCAAAGGTGATATCGGTCGTCAGCGCGCTGCCAATAGAGAAGCTTTGCTCCAGCACGGTGGTTTGCCCACTATGGCCATCAATTTCGGCCACGGTGTTCGCGCTGCCATTGCCCAAATAGGTATTTTCGGTCCAAGTCGGTGTGCCACCGGCAAAAGACCCGATCTCGTTATCATTTCCGCCCCAGTGGGAGAAATAATTTTCGAAATCACCATTCAGAATTACATTGATAGGGGGTGGCATAACGGCCTCCAGATAAATTACGACTCAATACGATACGATACGATACGAGCGCAATTTACCCCTTATTTAACATATATTCAATGCTGATCTGACATTTAGCTGACATATAGTTAACGACAAACCAAATTAACGATTCCGGTCATAAAAATCGAGATCGGCGATGGTGACCGGACCATAGACAATAAAAAGCACCAGCGGCAACCAAAGCACGATGGTCACCACCGTAACCCAGAACATTTTTTTACCAATCATCGGGTTAACTGGCGCCGAGGCCGGCGTGCCGGGTACACGCGCTCCGGTTTCTTCTTGCGAAGTTTGTCCGATGGGGAGCGCCATGAAAAGCAGCATGAACCAAATGACGGTAAAAAGCACGATGGCAGCGGTGATGGTCATATTTGTTCTAGCTCCACAAGGGTTCCGGTAAAAT
>JAJRRX010000191.1 GCA_024279075.1 Alphaproteobacteria bacterium
GTGGCAATAAAGGGCATATCCATAGGAAATAGCTTTCAAGGGAGGCCTTAAATGACCATTCAAGTTGGAACCGACACCGCAAATACCCGCCGCGAACTTAGCGTGGGCAGCGCTAAAGTTGCCTACTATTCAATCGAGGCTGCCGAGGCTGCTGGCCTTGGCGATTTTTCCAAACTCCCCGCCGCACTTAAGGTGGTGCTGGAAAACATGCTGCGCTTTGAAGATGGTAAAACCGTTTCGGTGAATGACATTAAGGCGTTCTCGGAATGGGCGACAAATGGCGGCAAGAACCCGCGTGAAATTGCCTATCGCCCCGCCCGCGTGCTGATGCAAGATTTCACGGGTGTGCCGGCGGTGGTAGACCTTGCGGCCATGCGCGACGGCATTGTGGCCCTTGGTGGCGACGCCGAAAAAATCAACCCTCTTACGCCAGTTGACCTCGTGATCGACCACTCGGTGATGATCGACGAATTTGGCACTCCGCGCGCCTTCCAGATGAATGTAGAACGGGAATATGAGCGCAATCTGGAGCGTTATACCTTTTTGAAATGGGGCCAATCTGCCTTTGACAACTTCAAAGTCGTACCTCCGGGCACTGGTATTTGCCACCAAGTAAACCTTGAATACCTCGCCCAAACGGTATGGACGGATAAGGACCAAAACGGCGTTGAGGTGGCTTACCCCGATACGCTTGTGGGCACTGACAGCCACACCACAATGGTTAACGGCCTTGCCGTGCTGGGCTGGGGTGTGGGCGGTATCGAGGCTGAAGCAGCCATGCTCGGCCAGCCTATTTCCATGCTCATCCCCGAGGTCATCGGATTTGAACTGACCGGAGAAATGATGGAAGGCACCACCGGCACCGACCTTGTGCTCAAGGTAGTGGAGCTGCTGCGCGCCCACGGTGTGGTTGGCAAATTTGTGGAGTTCTTCGGCGCTGGTTTGGATAACCTCCCCCTCGCCGACCGTGCGACCATCGCCAATATGGCCCCCGAATACGGCGCCACCTGCGGCTTCTTCCCGATTGATGGCGAGACCCTGCGCTACCTGCGGGTTTCGGGCCGTGACGAGGACCGGATTGCGCTAGTTGAGGCCTATGCCAAGGCCAACGGCTTCTGGCGCGGCGCGGATTATGCGCCGATATATACCGACACGCTGAGCCTCGATATGGGCACGATTGTGCCAGCGATATCCGGCCCCAAACGCCCGCAAGATTACATCGCGCTGGATGGCTCTACCGAGGCCTTCAAGTGGCAGATGGAAAACACTTTTAAACGGCCCTTGGATAAGCAAGTGCCTGTAAAGGGCGAGGATTACACCATGTCATCCGGCAAGGTTGTGATCGCCTCGATCACCTCTTGCACCAACACCTCCAACCCTTACGTGATGATTGGCGCTGGCCTTGTGGCCCGCAAAGCCGCCGCGCTGGGGATAAACCGCAAACCGTGGGTGAAAACCTCGCTCGCGCCCGGTAGTCAAGTGGTTTCAGCCTATCTGGAAGCCGCTGGCTTGCAGGAAGACCTTGATAAAGTTGGCTTTAATCTGGTTGGTTATGGCTGCACCACCTGTATCGGCAACTCCGGCCCGATCCAAAAAGAGCTGTCCGAAGCCATTGCCGAGGGCGACCTTGTGGCCACCTCGGTGCTCTCGGGCAACCGCAACTTCGAGGGCCGCATTTCCCCTGATGTGCGCGCCAACTACCTTGCTTCGCCGCCGCTGGTGGTGGCCTACGCGCTGGCGGGGGATATGAATATCGACCTCACGACCGAGCCGCTGGGGCAGGACCGTGATGGCAATGATGTGTTCCTGAAAGACATCTGGCCAACCTCGCAGGAAGTGGCGGAACTGGTCGAGAAAACCGTGACCCGTGAGGCCTTCCAGAGCAAATATGCCAACGTGTTTGCGGGGGATGAAAAGTGGCAAGCGGTAGAGACCACCGACAGCCTCACCTATGATTGGCCCGCCAGCTCGACCTATGTGCAAAACCCGCCCTATTTTCAGAATATGCCGGCTGAGGCTGGCACGATTTCAGACGTTAAGGGCGCAAAAATTCTGGCACTACTCGGCGATATGGTCACCACAGATCACATCTCTCCCGCTGGATCTTTTGCCGTAGATAGCCCAGCGGGCAAATACCTGATCGACCGCCAAGTCATCCAGCGGGATTTTAATTCCTACGGCTCGCGGCGCGGCAATCACCAAGTGATGATGCGCGGCACCTTTGCCAATATCCGCATCAAAAACGAGATGCTCGACGGGGTTGAGGGCGGCTATACGCTCGGGCCGGACGGGGTGGAAACCTCGATCTATGATGCCGCGATGGCCTATCAGGCCGCAGGCACGCCGCTGGTGGTGATCGGTGGCTCGCTTTATGGCGCTGGCTCGTCGCGTGACTGGGCCGCAAAGGGCACCAGCCTGCTGGGCGTGAGCGCGGTTATTGCTGAGGATTTCGAGCGCATTCATCGTTCCAATCTGGTTGGCATGGGGGTTATCCCGTTTGAGTTCACAAACGGGGACAGCCGCAAAACGCTGGGGCTTAGGGGCGACGAGACCATTTCTATTGCGGGGCTGGAGGGCGATATCAAACCGCTTTCAGACGTGCCATGCACGATTGAATATGCTGACGGCCGCGTGAAGGAAATCACCCTCAAGTGCCGGATTGATACGGAAGTCGAGATTGAGTACGTCGAAAATGGCGGCGTGCTGCATTATGTTTTGCGAAACTTGGCAAAGAGCTAATGACAGAAAATCGCACGCCTTTTTCGGGCGCGCTTTTTGATATGGACGGGCTGCTGCTGGATAGCGAACGGGCCTGTGTGGTGGCATTTAATGAAACCGTGCAAGCTTTTGCCCTAGCGCCAATGCCCGAAGTGGCGCTGGCTTGCATCGGCCTACGCAGTGATGGGGTGAAGGCAACCGTTTCAGCCGCGCTGGCGGGGCGGGTGGCGTATAACGCCTTTTACGCCGCATGGGGCCAGCGCATTACACGCGCTTTTGTGCAGGGTATTCCAGTGAAATCCGGTGTTGTAGACCTGCTCAAAGCGCTGCAAGCTCAAGGCACCCCTTGCGCGGTGGCCACCTCCACCCGCACCGCCGCTGCCGAGGCGCATTTGCATAAAGCGGGGCTGCGGCAGTATTTCATAGCAGTGATCGGCGGGGAGCAGGTGGAGAACGGCAAACCCGCGCCGGATATTTACCTTAAAGCCTCCGAGGCGCTCGGGGTTCTGGCTACCGATTGCGTGGCCTTTGAAGATAGCGACCCGGGCACCTTGGCCGCCATTGCTTCGGGCGCAACTGTGGTGCAGGTGCCGGATGTGAAGCCGCCGAGTCTGGAGGTGCGGGCGAATGGGCATGTGATTGCTAATGATCTGCTTTTGGGGGCGGCGCCTATCGGGTTGACCAAAAC
>JAJRRX010000192.1 GCA_024279075.1 Alphaproteobacteria bacterium
CCATGATTTTTTTAACTTCATCCATCACTTCAGGGCCGATGCCGTCACCGGCGAGAATAAGGAGGGAGGGGGTGCTCATGCTGAGGTCCTTTGTTGAAATTGGTCTTCTCTCGGGTATCGCTTCGGGCAGCAATCGTCAAGCATCGCAGAGCGGTTTGATGGCTTTGGCGAGCAGGTCATAAACGCGGCGGATACGCGGAGTTTGGCGCAGGGCCTTAGCGGCGACTAGCCAAACCGGCAGGTTTTCTAGCGGCAGCTCTGGTAGCACTTGCACCATGCCCTCAGTCGCCAGCCCAAGCCGCAGTTGCGTGGCCCCAATACCGCAGCCCGCCTTCACCAGCTCCCAATAGGTGGCTTGGTCATCACAGCGCACCGGGAAATCCTCGCGGGCGCGCGAAATGCCAAAGGTTTTCATCACGTCAATAATCAGAGGGTTACGGTCCAGTCCCACCATATCGTGCTGGCCAAAATCAGCGAGGCCTTGCGGGGTGCCGCGCTTGGCGAGGTAGGATTTATGGGCAAATAGGCCGGTTTTCACCGCGCCAAGCTTACGCGCTATCACGTCCTCCTGCGTTGGGCGATACATGCGGATGGCAATATCGGCCTCACGGAATAGCAGGTTTTCGGTCGAATCACTCGGGGCGAGTTCGAGCTGTATTTCCGGCTCAGCGTGGCGAATTTGAGCCAGAATCGGCGGCAAAGTATAATGGGCAAAAACCTTGGAAGCGGTGATGCGCACGGTGCCTTTCAGGCTTTGGCTTTGCCCAGCGGCAATAAGCGCAAGGCGGCGGGCAGCGCCTTGCATTTCCAGCGCCAGCGGGTAGAGCGCCGCGCCGGCATCATTCAGCGCAAACCCACGGGGCTGGCGGGTGAAAAGGGCTGTGCCAAGGGCGGCTTCGACCTTGGCCACCTGCCGCCCAAGGGTGGGCTGGCTTTGCCCAAGCCTGCGGGCGGCGGCCGAAAGCGAGCCGGTTTCAGCCACTGCCGTAAAGGCTTGCAGTAGCGACCAATCGAGGTTTTGCAGTTTATCCATACATATATGAATAGCACACCTCCGGTTCTAAGCAATTTATATTCACGCTTGGGGGTTTAGGTTAGGAGCAACAAAAAGGAGAAAGATATGCAAAAAGTATTAATTCTGGGGGCCTCGGGTAGCTTTGGCAGCAACTGTGTGGCGGCGTTTGCCACCGCTGGCTGGGAGGTGCGCAAATTTAAGCGCGGGCAAGAGGACATGGCCACCGCCGCCAAAGGTGCCGATGTGATCGTAAACGGGCTAAACCCGCAAAATTACAAAAACTGGGTGACAGAGTTGCCAAAAATCGCGCAACAAGTAGTGGGTGCCGCCAAGGCCAGCGGCGCAACCATTATCCAGCCCGGCAACGTCTATAATTTTGGCGCGCAGGCTGGCGAATGGGATGCTGATACCCCCCACAAGGCCACCACAAAAAAGGGCCGTGCCCGCATTGAAATGGAGCAGATATTGCGCGAGTCCGGCGTGCAAGTTATCCTCCTGCGCGCGGGGGACTTTCTCGATACAAAAAACAGCGGCAACTTTTTTGATTTCCTCACCAGCAAGCTCGGCAAGGGGCAGTTCACCTATCCGGGGCAGGCCAACATCCCGCATGCCTGGGCCTTCCTGCCAGATATGGCCCGCGCCGCTGTGGGCTTGGCAGAAATACGAGGGCAGCTCGGGCGCTTTGAGGATGTGCCTTTTGCGGGGCTAACAACCACAGGCGAAGAGCTGCGGGCGGCATTGGCCAAGCTGACAGGGCGAAAAGTGGCGCTAAAATCCTTCCCGTGGGGTTTTATGAAACTCGCCTCTCCTTTTTGGCTGCTGGCCCGCGAAATGCAAGAAATGCGCTATTTGTGGGACCTACCCCACAGCCTAAACGGCACACGGCTACACGCGCTTTTGCCTGCGTTCAAAGCCTCGGGCTTGGAAGACGTTTTGCGGCGCGTGGAGCTAAATACCTAGGGGTTTATAGGTGCATTAAAGCGTAAACCTACGGGCCATATAATCAATATATCGCGTGAGGGCGGCCTCGAAATCCGCGCCCTCCTGCCAATCGCAGGGTGGTTCACAGATACTATTAACAATAAAAATTTTGCGCATAATGCCCTCAGCATTGCCCCCGCCGCTCTCCAAAAACCCCGCAAAAGCCGCCCGCGCCAATGCGGGCTGCTCGGCAGAGGCATAAGCGATACCTTGCATTAAAAGATGCGGATCGCCCACCAAATTGGAGGCAACGCCGACATGATAAACGGCACGCTCAAATATGTTAGTCCCCTTTGGCGGTGTTGCCACCTGCGACATGACAAACCGCTCGATATAAGATTTCCCAATGCCAATATGGCCCAATTTAAGATGCGTTATGCCAAGCATAAGCTCGTTGATGGGGTGCGCGGGGTTCAGCCTTTCCACCGCTTCATAATCAGCAAGGGCCGCGTTAAAATCCTCGGAATAAAACAGGTGAAGCTCGCCACGTTTTGAACGAAAACCCTCATCCTCAGGCCAGTGCTGCACCGCCTGCGATAGCTGCTCCAAAGCTCGGTCATACTGCTCCAAATTTAGATAGGACCGGATAATACCCTGCATGGCCCGCTTGCGATCTGGCGCAATAGCCAAAGCCTGCTGATAGGCGCGCAACGCGCCCAAATATTCATCCCGCCCCGTTAGAATCACAGCGCGATCCATGATGGTAGACAGATCCTCCGGTGCCAAGGCCAGCGCGCGCTTAAAATCCTCATCCGATGCAGCCTGATCACCTTGGGCATCATTGATAAAAGCGCGATTAACCCATAAAAATGGCATATCGGGTTGCAATGCCAGCGCGCGGTCGATATCACGCAGGGCCAGTTCAAAAT
This sequence comes from Alphaproteobacteria bacterium, assembly GCA_024279075.1. Lineage (GTDB taxonomy): Bacteria > Pseudomonadota > Alphaproteobacteria > Rhodobacterales > Rhodobacteraceae > UBA3077. The sequence continues at coordinate 2,866 of JAJRRX010000192.1, forward strand.
CACCCATGCGGCGCGAGGCCCACGCGCGATTGGCCCATAAAACCGGCAGGTCTTTTGTGTTTACCTCAGGGCTTTCAATCAGCGTTGTGCAGGCTGAAATGGTCAGGGCTGCCGGCCCCCAATTTATACAATTATCAATGGTTTGGTCTGGCTTTACAAAGTAAGCAAGCCCGCCCAGCCCAATCGCAATGGCCCATAAATAAAGGTTCAGTCGGCGCAGCGTCATAGGGTGATATCAGTGCTAAGCATGCAACTTATATGGGTGTTTTTTGCTGGAATTTCAAGGCGCACCCCTAGCCCTCAATAATTTCTTCCGCCTGCCGCAGGTCCACTGATACCAGTTGGGAAACGCCCTTTTCCCCCATCGTCACGCCAAAAAGCCGCTCCATCCGGCTCATGGTTACGGCGTGGTGGGTGATGATCAAAAAGCGGGTATTGGTTTGGGTTGTCATCTCGTCAAGCAGGTCACAAAAGCGGGTGACATTGGCATCATCCAAGGGGGCGTCAACCTCGTCGAGTACGCAAATCGGGCTGGGGTTGGCCAGGAATACTGCGAAAATCAACGACATCGCGGTCAGAGTTTGCTCGCCGCCGGAAAGCAAGGAGAGTGTCGAAAGCTTCTTGCCCGGCGGCTGGCACATAATCTCTAGGCCCGCCTCCAGCGGGTCATCCGATTCTACCAACACCAGCTCCGCCGCGCCGCCGCCAAACAGGTGCTTAAACAGCATTTCAAAATTCTTATTCACGGTCTCAAACGCTGCCAACAGCCGCTCTCTGCCCTCAGAATTAAGGTTGGCAATCCCGTGCCGCAGCTTGGCCACCGCCGCCTCAAGGTCCACCTTTTCGGTGCGCAGAGCCTCAAGCTCCTCGCGCACCTCTTTAGCATCCTCCTCGGCTCGCAGATTGACCGCGCCCAGCGCATCGCGCTGCCGTTTTAACCGCGTCACATCTGCTTCAATCACCTCCGAATTGGGCATCTCGTCGGGGTCCGCTTCCAGCGTTTCCAACAAGGCCTGCGGGGCCACACCTGTTTCCTCAACCACGCGTTCTGCCGCAATGCTGACCCGCTCCACGGTCGCCTCGCTCACCGCCTCCGCCCGCGCCCGCGCCTCGCGTGCTTCCGAGGCCGTGCGCTCCGCCAGCCGCTCGCCCGCCTCAGCCTCCCGCAGCGCCGCTTCACCCGTAGTGAGCAGGTCCGCCGCCGTTCTGCGGCGCGCCTCAGCTTTATCCAGTGCCGCAGCCATCTCTTCACGGCGCGCTGTTATTTCCTCTGGAGCGGCCTTGGCCTGCTTTAGCTCAAGTTGGCCAGCCTCAATCCGCTCCGCCAACTCCTCAAGGTGTCGCTCAGCGTTTTCCAGCCGCCGCGCCCAGCTGGCGTTTTCCTTCTCGATCTCACGCAGCCGCCGCACCCGTGCCTCGCCCTCACGGCGCAAATCATCAGCAATCGAGCGCTTGGTCATCATCGTTAACCGCGCCGCTTCCACGCTCAGCTTATGGCGCTCCAAAGCCTCCCGTGCGGCGTCCAAATCTCCCAGATCCGCCACACCCGCCTCGGCCTCTTTCAGGCTCCCGCGCGCCGAAGCTGCATCTTCTTGCCGCCGTTTCACCGCCAGCGCTAGGCTCTCCACCCTTGCGCCAAAAGACTCGGCCTCGGCCCGCAGCTTGGAAACCCGCCGCACCGCATCCGTCGCCGCTTCTTCTGCCCGCCGCCGCGCCACCCGCGCTGCTTGGTCCTCCGCCTGCGCTGCCTGCATCAAAGCCTTGGCCGAAGCATGTGCCGCCCGTGCCTTATCCGCCAGCCCTTGCGCTGCACGCGCCGCTTCTTCCAGTTCCACCAGCCGGTTCTGCCGTTGCAAACGCAGCGCTGCTTCTGATGGCGCATCCTCGGCACCTGCC
>JAJRRX010000193.1 GCA_024279075.1 Alphaproteobacteria bacterium
ATATCTTCCCCCATGCCCAGCACGACAACATCCAAAGGTAGGGTGGGGTTTAACCCCACCATCAGCCCATCCAACACATCCTCGGGCGATGCTCCTTTGGCCACCATCGGCACTAAGGTTGCCGCCGCTGCTTTGCTTTGCAACAAGGTTTCCTTGAGTAAACGCGTGTCGGAACGCTCCGAGACTTCCGGCACAAAGCGTTCATCCGTCAGCATAACGCTGACCTTTTCCCACGCGATATCCTGCTGGGAGAGTTCTTGCAAAAATGGCGCAGGCGTGGTCCCCCCCGGCACGGCGAGGCTGGCGTTGCCCCGCGCGTCTATCGCGTCCGCTAGCTGGTCCGCCACCACGTCCGCGAGGTCCACAGCCAGCACCGCCCTATCAGGGTATTGCATCAAATCAGGCATTAGCTTTCAATCTCCCGCCATTTGCGGCCATCGCGGTGCAGGAGCGCAAGGGCGTCTTCCGGCCCCGAGCCGCCTGCATCATAAGGCTTTGGTTTGTCGCTGCTATCATCCCACGCGGCCACCAGCGGGTCGACCCACGCCCACGCTTCTTCCAGCTCGTCGCCGCGCATAAACAGCGTTTGGTCGCCACGGATCACATCCATGATCAGGCGCTCGTAAGCGTCAGGCGCGTGGTGGTCCGCACCCAGCGCTTCGGCGAAGCTCATATCAAGCGGCACTTCGGTGAGGCGCATGCCCCCCGGCCCCGGCTCTTTGATGGTCATATGCAGCGTAATGCCCTCATCGGGTTGCAGCCTTATCACCAACACATTACTGCCTTGCGACGCCATTTCAGGGAAGATCGCATGCGGGGGTTTTTTGAACACCACCACAATTTCAGACATCCTTGCCCGCAGGCGCTTGCCGGTACGCAGGTAAAACGGCACCCCTGCCCAGCGCCAGTTATCTACCTCGACCTTGAGCGCCACAAAGCTCTCGGTTTTGCTGTCGGGGTTTTCGGCATGCTCTAAGTAGGAAGGCTCATCACCGCCCGCGCGGTATTGGCCGCGCACGGTGTCCTCGGGCTTTAATGGCTCCAAGGCCCTGATAACCTTCAACTTTTCATCGCGCACAAAGTCGGCGTTAAATTTGGCGGGCGGCTCCATCGCAGTGAGGCACAAAAGCTGCATCATGTGGTTTTGCACCATATCCCTGAGCGCGCCGGATTTATCATAGTAGCCGCCACGGCCTTCAACGCCGATGCTTTCAGCCACGGTGATTTGCACATGGTCAACATAATGGCTGTTCCACAGCGGCTCAAACAGCGCGTTGGCAAAGCGGATCGCCATCAGGTTTTGCACGGTTTCTTTGCCGAGGTAATGGTCTATTCGATAAACCTGCCGTTCATTAAAGCAGGCGCCAAGGCGGGCATTCAGCGCTTGGGCCGAGGCCAGATCATGCCCGAGCGGTTTTTCGACCACAATCCGGCTTTTAGGCGTGGCAATGCCATGTTTGCTGAGCCGCGTGGCGATTTCGCCAAACAGGTTGGGGCCGACGGAAAGGTAAAACGCCCGCACAGCACCGGCGCGCAGTTTTTTGCCCAAAGCTTCCCAGCCAGCATCGCCCATCACATCGACCACCAGATAATCCAGAGCGGCTAAAAAGGCCTCTAGCACTTCAGGCGCTTTGGCGGCTTCCGGCTCGAACTCGGCCAAAGCTTCGCGCACGAATTTCTGAAATTCCTTGCCGTTCATTTTGGAGCGCGCCACCCCGATGATGCGGGCTTCCGTTGGCATTTGCCCATCGAGCATCCGGCGGAAAAGGGCTGGCAGCAGCTTGCGGCGTGACAGATCGCCAGTGGCACCAAAAATCACCAGATCAAAAGGGTTAACGGGGATAACGCGTGAAGCCATGGCCGGACTCTTCCTACATAAAGCGCAGATGCGCCAAGCTAGAATATGATACGGCGAGACAATCCGTCACACCGCAGGGCCACTTGCTTCCTAGCAGTTTGAGCCGCGTGGTCAAGCGCCCAAAGGTAAACTAAATGTGGTTTGTTAAAATTCCTTGGAAATGCCGAAGGTGCAATCCACCACTTCAAAATCAAAAAACGCAACATTGGAGGCGTTAAATGTGTAAGCACAGCGCAGGCTTGGCACAAAACCGGCAACCTGCACCCGGGCGTGGGAAAGCGAAAAATTAACCCCGTAAAAATCATCGGCACGGGGGGCGGTGGTGAGGGGGTAATCGCCAATAAACTGGCGATAACCGGCCTCTAGCCCAAAACCCGTGCGCAAGCCGCCATCCCACGCTTTATTGACCGAAGCAAACAGCTTGCCGCCATTATATGCGAGGTGGGCGGAGGTGCTGGCAAAGGGAATGCTTTGCTCAAAGGTGGTGCCAAGCTGGTAGGATAGGCTCGGGCTGATCTGGCGGCTAAAGCTTAGGGTCTCGCTGCTGAACGCGCCGTTTTGATAGCTGGCGTTTGGGTAATCCCGCTCTTCATAGGTCAGCGCCAAGGCCAGCCGGTTTTGCGCTGACAAACGCCGATCAGCCGAAAAGCGCAGGCCCGTGGTTTGCAAAGTAAACGCGTTTTTCGCGTAAATGGCGGGGGTATAGCCCACGTCGCCAAATGTCCCACTAGCATCACTCGTTTTTAAGGAGCCCCAATTTGCCCTATAAAATGGCGCTATTGTAAAGCCGCCATTTGCATTTTGACGCTCATAGGGGATCGAAATTTCGCCCGTGATAGAGGCATTTCTCGGGTCTTGATAAAAATTTTGCGTAGCTGACCATTGCAGCGATATCCGACTTTGCGCGTCTATCACTTTCCGAAAATAGCCGGACACCCCGAGCTGGAGCCCAACGCCGGAATCGGGTCGCGAGTCAGGGTCTATGAGCAGCGTGCCGATCACGGTGTTAAAAACCGTGTTGCTGGTGCCCTTATTAATATTGCTCGATGGAACGAGCGCAAAAACGCCACTAATGCCGATGGGCCGATTTCGGGAGATGATCCCAAGCATCTGCTGGTAGCCCGCCTGCATTTGCGGGTTACTATCAATGCGTTTTAGCAGGTTTATTTGGGTTTGGGCCGCATTATATTTGCCAGCGGCCAGCAAGGTGTGGGCCAGCTCGCGGCGGGCGTTTATATAGTTTGGGTCGCGGTTGAGGATCTCAACAAAAAGCGCGATTGCGTCCTCTGTGCGCCCATTGGCTTTGAGCACTCGCCCTACAAAGAACATATTATCAAGTTCGGTTGGGTTGCCCGCTTCAAGCACCTCTTGTGCCGTGGCCAACTGGCCTTG
>JAJRRX010000194.1 GCA_024279075.1 Alphaproteobacteria bacterium
GTGGGCCGGCAGGTGGCGTCTTATTATGATGGTGCGGTGGCGTGGTTATCCTATGCTGACCGCCTTTATCAGCTTCCGCTCGGGGTGGTAGGCATTGCCATTGGCGTGGTGCTGCTGCCTGACCTTTCGCGCAAGCTGCGGGCACGAGATGACACTGGCGGCAACCAAAGCCTCAACCGCGCGGCGGAGTTTTCACTGGCGTTAACCCTGCCCTCTGCCGTGGCCCTTATGGTCATCCCCACAGCGCTGGTTTCGGTGCTGTTTCAGCGCGGTGCGTTTGATGCGGTGGACACCGCCAACACCGCACTTGCGGTCGCAGTCTACGGTGCGGGCCTGCCGAGCTTTGTGCTTGCCAAGGTGCTTGCGCCGCTGTTTTTTGCCCGTGAAGATACAAAAACCCCCTTTCGTTATGCGCTGGTTTCCATGGTCATCAACGCTGGCCTCGCCATTGGCCTCTCGCCTTATATCGGCTTTCTGGCGGCTGCGATTGGCACCAGCGTTGCGGGGTGGTCCATGCTGTTGCTGCTCTGGCTTGGCAGCCGCAAGCTTGGTGCGGCAGCGGCGATTGATGCCCGCCTAAAAGCGCGCGCGCCCAAAATTATCCTCGCCAGTGTGGTGATGGGTGCGGCGCTTATCGCGGCAGCTTATGGGCTGGCACCGTGGCTTTATGGCTCGGCCCTGCGCTATGCGGCGCTGGCTGCGCTTGTGGTTTTTGGCGCGGTTATTTACGGCGCAGTGATTATGCTAACAGGGGCTTTGCGCCCAAGCGAACTTAAGGCAATGCTACGCCGATAGCGCTGACTCGACACACTGTCCAGCACTGCGGCCTACCTGTTGATTCGTGGACAATTTGTCCAGTTAACGCCGAAGGGTATAGGGGCGCGGTGGATTGTATTTTACTTAGGTGCATGGGTGCGTTAGCCCTTAGTAAACATTAAATACATAGGCTGGATATGGCAGACCCACGCAAAGGCTCACCTTATATTATCACCCCGGACCCCAATGCAGCGCGGCTCACGCGCGCGGTTACGGGGCGGGACCATAATGGCGATGAGCAAGAGATTAACGTGGTGGAAGAACGCCCGCTGACGATCTACCTCAACAAGCAAGAAATCGTGACGGCGATGACCATTGGCGACTACCCCGAATACCTCGCCGTGGGTTATTTGCGCAACCAAGGCATGCTGCTACCGGATGACAAAATAACCGGTATTGATTATGACGAAGAGGTTGAAGCGGTGATCGTGCGCACCGTGCGCGAGACCAATTACGAGGATAAGCTGAAGAAAAAGACCCGCACCTCGGGCTGTGCGGTTGGCACGGTTTTTGGCGATATGATGGAGGGGTTGGAGGGGATGACCCTGCCTGAGAGCGAGGTGCGCACCAGTTGGCTTTATGCGTTGGCAAGCCAGATCAACACCACCCCAAGCCTTTATTTGCAGGCGGGGGCCATTCATGGCTCGGTGCTGTGCCACGAGGCCACGCCGCTGATCTATATGGAAGATGTGGGTCGCCATAATGCGGTGGATAAAATCGCGGGCTGGATGGTGATGGAGGGGGCCAACGCTGCAGATAAAATTCTTTATACCACCGGCAGGCTAACCTCGGAAATGGTGATAAAAACCGCACTAATGGGCATTCCGGTACTCGCCTCGCGCTCGGGTTTTACCGCGTGGGGGGTGGAAATTGCCCGCCAAGTGGGGCTTACACTGATCGGGCGTGTGCGCGGCCAGCGCTTTATTTGCCTCAGCGGGGAAGACCGCCTAATTCGGGATGCGGACCCGAAAGCGATGAAGGATGACAGCAAGCGGAGCCGTAATAAATGAACGGGTTTTGGGAGGCATGGCGGCTGATCATCACGCTGGATGCGGACCTTTACGAGATCATTTTTCTATCGCTTCAAGTGACGGTGACCGCAGTGATTATTGCTTCAGTCATTGGCCTGCCGATGGGGGCGTGGCTGGCGGTAAACCGCTTTAAGTTCCGTCGCTATGTTATCGCAGTTCTCAACGCATTTATGGGCCTGCCGCCGGTGGTGGTGGGGTTGTTTGTTTACATGGCCCTTTCGCGCGCTGGCCCCCTTGGCGGCTTTGGGCTACTGTTTTCACCCGCAGCCATGATCATCGCGCAGGTTATCATCATCACACCGCTCATTGCCTCGATCAGCCACCAAACCATTCGCGACCTGTGGGCTGAATACCACGACCTGCTAATTTCGATGAACGCCACGCGGGGCCAGCGGATCAAGGCACTGCTTTGGGATGGCAAGCGGGCGCTGCTCACAGCCACTTTGGCGGGCTTCGGGCGGGCGATTGGCGAGGTTGGCGCGATAATGATTGTCGGTGGCAATATCGAGCATGCCACGCGGGTGCTAACCACAGCGATCGCGCTGGAAACCGGCAAGGGCAACTTCGCTTTTGCCATGGGGCTGGGCTTGGTGCTTATTGTGTTGGCGGTGCTGGTAAACGTGCTTATTCATATCATCGGCAAAACCGAAAGGGCCAGCACATGGTGAGCATCCTGCCCCTGACCCTGACCGATGCCACCGCCCATATGCGCGGCAAAAAACTGGTCGGGCCCGTGAGCCTTACGCTGGCGGCGGAGGGTTTTACTATGATCATCGGCCCCAATGGTGCAGGCAAAACCACGCTGTTGCGGCTGATGCACGGTTTGCAGCGCTGCACCAAAGGCACGGTGGCTTGGGCGGTGCCCAACACGCTGGCCCGCACCCGGCAGGGCTTTGTTTTTCAGTCGCCGATTATGATGCGGCGCACGGTGGTTGATAGCCTTGCTTACCCTTTACGCCTGCGCGGCATGGGCAAAGCGGCGGCGCTGAAAAAGGCCACCTCCTGCGCTGCTAATTTTGGCTTGGAAGGCTTACTTGAAAGTTGGGCGCCCATGCTTTCGGGCGGCGAAAAACAAAAACTTTCGCTTGCCCGCGCGCTGATTATTGAGCCTGACATCCTGTTTCTCGATGAGCCTTGCGCCAACCTTGATAGCCGCGCCACCCGCGAAATAGAAGCGATACTGCAAGAGGTGCAGGCGCGCGGCACGCGGTTGGTAATGTCGACCCATGATATGGGGCAGGCCAAGCGGCTGGCGCAGGATGTGGTTTTTATGCTGCACGGCGGGGTGCATGAGCATAGCCAAGCGGATGCGTTTTTTATGGCCCCCGAAACCCGTGAAGCTAAGCAGTTTATCAATGGAGATATTGTCGAATGAAGCCTGTTTTTGCCCTGATAGTAGCCCTTCTGGCCAGCGCCACCCATGCCGAAACCCTGCGCATGGCTGTGACCACCTCGTTTTACAATTCTGGCCTTTCAGAGGTGCTACTGCCCGAAATCAAGGCCGATATCGGCCTTGATGTGGAGCTAATTGTGGTAGGCACCGGCCAAGCGATTAGGCTTGGTGAAGCAGGGGATGTGGACGCGATATTGGTGCATGCCCGCGCCGCCGAGGAGCGGTTTATCGCTGCTGGCTTTGGCAGTTATCGCCGCGAGATCATGTATAATGATTTCATTTTCGTTGGCCCGTTGAGCGACCCTGCCGGCGTGGCCAATGCCCAAACTGCCGTTGAGGCCCTGCAAGCCATCGCCACCACAGAGGCCCCGTTTGTTAGCCGTGGGGATGATAGTGGCACCAACAAAAAGGAGCTGGCGCTGTGGGCGCTCGCGGGCAGCCCGCCCGAGGGCGCTTGGTATCGCGCAGCGGGCGCTGGCATGGGGGCGACGCTGAATGTGGCCAGCGGCATGAACGCTTACACTTTCACCGACCGCGCCAGCTGGCTAAATTTTGGCAATAAGGGCGATCTTAAGCTGCTTTTTGCGGGCGACCCTTCGCTGTTTAACCAATATGCCTTTATTCCTGTTAGCCCCGCGCGCTGGCCACATGTGCGCAACGATCTGGCATTGGCGTTGGAAGGCTGGTTGACAAGCGAAAAGGCCAAGGGGCTGATTGATGGCTACACCATTAATGGCGCGCATCTGTTTAGCTTTAATGCGGTCACGCCGTAACGTCTGCGGCCTCCAGAAGTATAAAAAACGTGGTGCCGTGTCCGAGCGTGCTTTCGGCCCAAAGCTTGCCGCCGCTGCGCGAAACCAGCTTTTGAGAAATAGACAGCCCAAGCCCCGTGCCCTCGGCCTTTTTAGTGGTGAAAAATGGGTCAAAGATATGCTCAAGCACCTCGGGGGCCATGCCCACACCTGTATCCGTCAGCGAGATCAGCACGCCCGAGGGCTCATCACGGGTTGCGATGTTCAGCGTGCCGCCTTCGGGCATGGCTTGGATAGCATTTACAATCAGGTTGATCAGCACTTGTTGCAGTTCTGTCCGGTTGATCGCTACATCTTGGCTACTGGCCAGCGTTTGCTTGAGCGCAATGTTCACTTTGCTGAGCAAATGCTGCACCAAAGGCAGGGTATCGTCGATCACATCATTGGGCGAATGCGCGCCGACATTGCCGGCAAATTCCTCTGGTCGAGCAAATTGCAACAGCTTGTTGACCAAAGTATTAATCCGGTGCACCTGCTCGATCACCAGCGTAAACTCGGTTATCAAGGGTGCGGCTTGCGCCCCCAAGGTCTCGTAAATCACATCCACATTGCCTTGGATTACCGCCACGGGGTTGTTGATCTCATGCGCCACGCTGGCGGTGATTTCGCCAATCGCTGCCAGTTTTTCCGAGACCACAAGCTGTTTTGTCGTCACTTCCAAGCGCTGGTTGGCCTCGCGCAGTTCTTGCGTGCGCGCTTCAACCCTGTCTTCCAGCTCGTCCGCCCATTCGCGCAAGCGCTGGTCCCGCTCCTGCACTTGCGCCAACACGCTATCGAGATGCGCCGACACCAGCGAAACCTCGTTATGGCTGTCAACCAAGCCTGTGCGGGCTGAAAGATCACCCGCCTCAACCTTGGAAATGGTTTTGACCATATCTTCCAGCGGCCTAAAAACTCCACGTGCAATAAGCAAAAAAAGCGGCACCGAGAGCGCCAGCAAAAAGAAAAACCCACCAATAATCAGCCACAGTGTTTGCGCTTTGGCGGCGCGGTAGGGGCTATCGAGAAAGCCGACATAAAGCATACCGACGCGCTTGCCAAAGCTGTCTATCAGTGGTTCATAGGCCGAAATATACCAGTCATTGACCACAAAAGCGCGGTCCAGCCACGTGCGGCCCTCATCCAGCACCGCGGCGCGCACCTCCACCGAAACCCGCGTGCCCAGCGCCCGCACATTTTCAAACAAGCGCACATTGGTGGATACCCGCACATCTTCCAAAAACAGCGTGGTGGTGCCACGGCTACCTTCCGTTAGGCTGGCCTCGGGGTAAACCAGCGCATTGATGGTATCAATAAATTCAAGATTGCGGTTGAGCAAAACCCCTGCCACCAAGGTGCCCTCCCCCGCTGAAACCGCAGCAGCGGTATGCACGACCATACCACGGGTTTCGCGGGTGCGGCTAGTGGGCAAGGCGGCTTTTGTAGGCACCAAAGGCAAGGCGGCCCGCTCGGCAAGCGCAGGTGAAATTTCGGCCAAATCAGCGGTGTTAAAAATATCAATCTCGGTGCTGCCCATGCCTGCAAGCGCGTTTTGCACCACCGGCCAACGGGTGGGCGCGCTGGGGGCAGCGCCGCCACTGGCCGGAATGATTTGGCCCTCGGGCGTGATGTAATAAAGAAAATCAAAGCCATAAATCTGCCGCTGGCTTTCCATCAACATCGGCAACCTATCGGCCTGCAGCGCATGCAAAAAGGCGGCCGAAGCCCCGAGCGCTTGCACGTTTTCCAAGGCGCGCTCTTTTAGGCCTGCCAGATATTGATGGGCAATGGTCAGTTCCCCATTCACTTTAGCGATCAAGAGGTTATCAAACCGTGTGGACCAATTATAGATCACCACGCCGCCAAAAAGCGGCATTACCAGCAGCATTGGCAGGAGGGCAATTAGCAGCAGCCGCGTACGAACAGATTTTGCCCAAGGGATACCACGAGATGGCAGGGGATTACGCATCCCACATCGCGCATTTGCGATCAATGGTTTTGCGCGAAACCCCGAGGCGGCGCGCGGCCTCTGCACGGTTGCCACTGCAATCGGCCAGCACATTTAGAATATGCCGGCGCTCCACGGCAGCCAGTGAATCCACGGCCAATTCATCATTGTTTTCATCATCACTAAATTCGGGCGGGAACTCGCCAACAATCAGCGAACGCTCAATCAAGTTGCGTAATTCGCGCACATTTCCGGGCCAATCATAGCTTGAAAGCTTAAGCAGCACCCCTTCGGTGAGTGGCAACGGTGGCACGCCAAGTTCATCAGAAATGCGCTGCATAAACATGTTGCTCAGCTCCAAAAGGTCGCCCTTGCGTTCAATCAGACGCGGCATTTCAATGTTGATCACATTAATGCGGTGGTAAAGATCAGCCCGAAAACGGCCCTCGGCCACGGCTTTTTCAAGGTTGGCATTGGTGGCAAACATAAAGCGCAGGTTCAGCGGCACCTCACGCAGCGAGCCAATGGGGCGCACCCGCATTTCCTCGATAACCCTTAGCAACATGCCCTGCACTTTAAGCGGTAATTCGATGATTTCATCCAAAAAAAGCGTGCCGCCACGGGCATGAAAAAGCAGACCGTCTTGCTGGGTGTCGCCTTCGACAGGGTCATGCCGGATATAACCAAACAGCTCATTGGCGATGGTTTCAGGCGAAATGGCAGCGCAGTTTACCGGCACAAACGGGTTTTCGGCGCGGTCTGACATGGAGTGCAAGCTGCGCGCAACCACCTCTTTGCCCGTGCCGCTCGCGCCGGTAAACAGCACCGAAGTTGGCAGCGGTGCGACCCGTTCAAGCGTATCGCGGATCGAAGTTATTTCATCTGACCGCCCCAAAAGCCGCCCATGGGCGCAAAGCTTTTCCGAGGCCAGCTCATATTTCAATAGGTAGTTTTCGCGCCGTAGCTCTTGCCTGTCAAAACAGCGCGCCACAGCGTTGAGTATTTGGTTAGAGCGAAACGGCTTAAGCACAAAATCAGCCACGCCCGCGCGCAAAGCGGTGATCGCGGTTTCAAGGTCGGCAAAGGCTGTGATAAGGATCGCATCCGCAAAAAAACCGAGCTTTCGTTGCTCTTTCAGCCATTCAAGGCCGGTTTTTCGCGGCATGACATTATCAAGGATAACAATGTCAAAATGGCTTTGGTCCAGCTGTTTTGAGGCCTCCTCAACACTAGCAGCACTTTCTACCCGCAAGCAACGCGGCGCGAGGATTTTGGTCAAAAAATTGCGCATACCCGCTTCGTCATCCACGATCAGCACAGAAGAGAGCGCGAGGCCCTTGCCAAAATCATCGCTTGAGGTTCTGGGGGTGTCGATATTCATAGCTGACCTTCCACCTGCCACGGGCGCACCCAAGGCGCGCTTTTCCTATTCGCTATTCTGCTGAAAAAACGGGAAAAATTCAACCGTCTTTATGTCAGTCCTCAGCCAAAGTCGCCGCCACCAGTTCGCCAAGGCCCAGCACTTCGAGGTCCATCTCGTACTCGTCCAGCCCATCCTCAAACACCGCGCGGCAGTTGCCACAAGGCACCACCACCGCCTCGAGGTTTTCAACCCCGTTGAGCTGCGCTGCCTTAAGGGAAAACGCCTTGGTTTGCAGGTCCTTCGCGCGCGGATTGGCGGAAACACCACCCCCTCCACCACAGCAAAAGTTCGTCAGCCCTGCCCCCTTCATCTCAACAAAATCGCTACAGCTTTCATCCAGCAATTTGCGCGGCTCTTTTAGCAAGCCGCCACGGCGAATGATTTGGCAGGGGTCATGCAGGGTCATACGGCGGTCATCTTTTTTGCCTGCCGGAATGCGCCCTTCACGGCGTAACTTATCGATTACCTCAATAATATGCACCACTTCAAAATTAAACTGCCGCCCCATTAAATTTGGCCCCGCCCAGCGGATCGCGCCGTAAGCGTGGCCACATTCGGGGCTGATAACATATTTTACATTCAGTGCTTCGGCGGCATCGACCACCCGCTCCAAAATATCTTTGGCCATCGGGGCAGAGCCAATTTGCACGCCCACATTGGTCGCTTCATAGGCGACTGAGGATATCGTCCAGCTTAGCCCAGCGCGTTTGAAGAGCTTAGCATAGGCCCCCAGCACTTCAGGGTAGCCCATAATTTCCATCGAGGAAAAGGTGCACATATAATCTGCGCCCTGCTTATCCACCTCGATCTTGATGCCCGTCGCCTTTTCCTGGTGTGCAATCTGGACTTTAAGGGCCTTAATGGTAACCCCCATCGGTGAGCTGGTTTTCTTCACAAAATCAGCCGAGCGTTGCAGCCCCTCGGGCACCAGCCCCGCCGCCGAATAGCCCTCGCGCATTTTGCGAATGGTGCCAGCAATATCTATCCCCATCGGGCAGGCCAGCGTGCAGCGGCCACACATATTGCAGCTGTCATAAACCAGCTCTTCCCATTCCCGCAGCTCGTCTTCCGTCACCGGCTTCGGCGCCAGCCCGAGCATTTTTTTCAGGGTCGAAAACGGGGCTTTGTCACGCTTATAAGCCTGCTCCATCGGGCGCAGCTTATAAATCGGCGTTTGCTTAGGGTCGCCGGTCGCGAGGTGAAAGTGGCACGCCTCGGCGCATTGCCCGCAATGCACGCAGGCTTCAAAAAAGGACGCGGCCTCGCTATCGGTGTGTTGAAGGAACTTCTCAACGGCAATTTCGGTTACGTTGCTCATAGGTTTATCCCCTTACGGCCATAAGTAGCGCCCGA
>JAJRRX010000195.1 GCA_024279075.1 Alphaproteobacteria bacterium
ACTTGACCTTGATTTCTGGGTTTTGATGCCGGTTTAACGCATGAGCACGCAAATATGTGATCACATAAAAAATTTAAGTGATCACATATTGGCAATCACCGTCACAATCTAAATACTTCGGGATACATTTGCGCGAATTAACTTGCCCGAAAGGGGAATCTGCGTAAACCTGCGGCAAAATAGACTCAAGCCGTGCTGTTTGGGCCGATAATTAGTCAGGAGATACCATGGCAGATGTGAACCGGGGCAAACGCCCACTTTCCCCCCATCTTTCCATTTACCGCCCACTCTGGACGATGATTCTATCCATTACTCACCGGATCACCGGTGTGGGCATGGCGCTCAGCATCACCATGATCACGTGGTGGTTTCTGGCGCTGGCGACCAACGAGGCGTATTTTGAAGTCGCCAACGCGGTAATGACCTCGGTTGTCGGTGGTTTTATTCTACTTGTTTCGCTTTGGGCGCTCAGCTTTCATTTTTGCAACGGTATCCGGCATCTTTTCTGGGATAGTGGCAAGGGCTTTGAGTTGGAAACCGCCTATCGCTCCGGCTTGGTGGTTATGGTCGGTTCGGTGGTGCTAACGGTGATCGGCGTATTGGTTGTGGCGGGGGTATTTTAATGCGGTATCAAACGGATAGACAACGGGTCGAGGGCCTCGGCTCGGCCAAAGACGGCACGGTGGAGTGGTGGAAGCAGCGGTTGGGAGCGGTGGCGCTTATTCCGCTGGTGTTCCTGTTTATCTTCCCGCTTTTGCGCGCCATTGGCAGCGATTTTGATACCGTGCGCGGCATTTACGAGCATCCGGTTAATGCGCTGGTCGCGATCCTGTTTTTTATCACCATCATGTCTCACCTGCGGCAAGGTTTGCAGGAGGTGATTGTGGATTATGTGCATGGCAAAGCCGCGATGACCATCGCGCTTTTGGCCAACACAATGTTTACCACGCTGATCGGCGTAACCGGCGTTTTTTCAGTCGCCAAAATCGCGTTTGGCGGTTGAGTAAGGAAAAGTATCATGGCTGCATATGAATTTATTGACCACGAATATGACGTGGTGGTTGTGGGCGCTGGCGGCGCTGGCTTGCGGGCCACGCTGGGCATGGCCGAGCAGGGGCTAAAAACAGCTTGCGTAACCAAGGTTTTCCCGACGCGGAGCCACACGGTTGCGGCGCAGGGCGGCATTGCGGCCAGCCTTTCCAATATGGGGCCGGATAACTGGCAGTGGCATATGTATGACACGGTCAAAGGCTCTGATTGGCTGGGCGATATGGACGCGCAGGAATACCTCGTGCGCCACGCCCCCGAGGCAGTATATGAGCTGGAGCATTACGGCGTGCCGTTTTCCCGCACCGAGGAGGGCAAAATTTATCAGCGCCCCTTTGGCGGCCACACCACCGAATTTGGTGAAGGCCCCCCTGTGCAGCGCACCTGCGCGGCGGCCGACCGCACCGGCCACGCCATGCTGCACACGCTTTATGGCCAGTCGCTCAAGCATAACGCCGAGTTCTATATCGAATACTTCGTGATTGATCTTTTGCGCGGCGTTGATGGTGCCATTCAGGGCGTGCTGGCATGGAAGCTGGATGACGGCACCCTGCACCGCTTTAATGCCAAAATGACGGTGCTGGCCACGGGCGGCTATGGCCGCGCGTTTTTCAGCGCCACCTCTGCCCACACCTGCACCGGCGATGGCGGCGGTATGGTGGCCCGCGCGGGCCTGAAACTGCAAGATATGGAATTTGTGCAATTCCACCCCACTGGCATTTACGGCGCGGGCATGCTCATCACCGAGGGCGCGCGCGGTGAGGGCGGCTATCTGACCAACTCCGAGGGTGAGCGTTATATGGAGCGCTATGCGCCGACCTATAAAGACCTCGCCAGCCGCGATGTTGTTTCCCGCTGCTCGACGATTGAAATTCGTGAAGGGCGCGGCGTTGGGCCAAATAAAGACCATGTTTACCTGCACCTTGACCACTTGCCGCCGGAAGCTTTGGCCGAGCGCTTGCCGGGGATTTCTGAAAGCGCCAAGGTGTTTGCGGGTGTTGACGTCACCAAAGAGCCGATTCCTGTGTTGCCAACGGTGCATTATAATATGGGTGGGATTCCGACCAATTATTGGGGCGAAGTGCTAAACCCAACGGCGGATGACCACGACGCCATTCAGCCCGGCCTAATGGCTGTGGGTGAAGCGGGCTGTGCTTCTGTTCACGGGGCCAACCGCCTTGGCTCCAACTCCTTGATTGACCTTGTGGTCTTTGGCCGTGCGGCGGCGATTAAGGCCGGTGAGATTGTGGATGCCCATGCACCAAACCAAGGCTTTGATGAAGCTTCAGTTGAGGCCGCGATGGCGCGGTTTGATGATATTCGCCATGCGCGCGGCGGGGTGCCAACGGCTGAGCTGCGCTTGGAAATGCAGAAAACCATGCAAAATGATGCCGCTGTGTTCCGGACCTCGGAAAGCCTGAAAGAGGGTTGCGAGAAAATGGATATCGTTGCCAATAAAATGAATGATATCAACGTGACAGACCGCTCGATGATCTGGAACTCGGACCTGATGGAAACCCTTGAACTGGGCAACCTGATGCCAAATGCACTGGCCACCATCGTATCTGCCGAGGCCCGCCACGAGAGCCGTGGGGCGCACGCCCATGAGGATTTCCCTGATCGCGATGATAAAAAATGGCGTAAGCACAGCCTTGCGACCATCGGGGATGACTGGAAAGTTAAATTGAGCTATCGTGATGTGCATACAAGCCCGCTCACCCCCGAATCCGAGGGTGGGATTGAGGTGAAACGTTTGGCACCCAAAAAACGGGTGTATTAGACACCGGAGCATATTATGAAGCATTTTTTAGCTCTATCACTTCTGGCGATTGCCGCCTGCACCCCGACCTTGGAAACCATGACGCGGTCCGAGGCGATTGCCACCTGCCAAGCGCAGGCCGACGAGGCCGCGCAAGTGGTTTCGGGCAATGCCTCTGCGGGGGTTAATTCAGTAACCGGCCCCTCTTTCGGGCTTGGATTCAGCATAAACTTGACGCCTAAACCAAGGGCGCAAACCTTTGAGGCCTGCATGAGCAACCTAACGGCCAATGGCCAGATTGTGGAGGGAATGTAGATGAAATTAACGATATTACTCGTAAGCGCACTGGCGCTGGGGGCCTGCGCGCAAACCGAAGCGATCACCAGCCTTGCGCCGGAATACTTGCAGCTTTCGCCCGATGAGCAAAACATTTGGGTTGATCTAAACGCGGCGCAACGCAAGCGCGCCATTCTGTTTATCACCAACGGGGCGACGCTGATCTCCTCACTCGGGTCTCAATAAATTAGGCGCTGGCCTGCGGGCCAGCTTCCGCCGCATAAAGCCATAAGGGATATGGACAATGGTTGAATTTACACTGCCAAAAAATTCGCGCATGAAGGCGGGCAAAATCTGGCCCAAGCCGGATGGCAAAGATGTGCGCGCGGTGAAGATTTACCGGTTTGACCCCGATTCAGGCGAGAACCCACGCATTGACACCTATTATATCGACGTGGCCGATTGCGGCCCGATGGTGCTGGATGCGCTGATTAAAATCAAAACCGAGATCGACCCGACCTTAAGCTTCCGCCGCTCGTGCCGCGAGGGGATTTGCGGCTCCTGTGCAATGAATATCGACGGGATTAACACTCTTGCTTGCCTTTACGGGCTCGACGAAATGAAGGGCGATGTGAAGATCTACCCGCTGCCGCATATGCCGGTGGTGAAGGACCTTATCCCTGACCTCACGCATTTTTACGCCCAGCATGCCAGCATCATGCCGTGGCTGGAAACCAAAACCAACCGCCCCGCCAAAGAGTGGCGCCAAAGCATTGAGGACCGTAAAAAGCTCGACGGGCTTTATGAATGTGTGATGTGTGCCAGCTGCTCCACCAGTTGCCCCAGTTATTGGTGGAATGGCGACCGCTACCTCGGGCCAGCGGCCCTGCTGCACGCCTATCGCTGGATTATTGACAGCCGCGACGAAGCCACTGGCGAGCGGCTCGATGAGCTGGAAGACCCGTTTAAGCTATACCGTTGCCACACGATTATGAACTGCACCCGCAGCTGCCCCAAAGGGCTAAACCCTGCCAAGGCGATTGCCGAAGTTAAAAAGCTGATGATCGCCCGTAAGGTTTAGGCACCTGATGCGCCTTGAACCTCGTGTCATTTTCATCCTGTCCACCGGTCGTTGCAGCACCCAGTTTTTGGCGCGGCTACTGGCTTTAGGCACGCCAAAAGCCGAGGTGGTGCATGAAGGCGTAGGGCCAAATTACAAACCAGCGCAGGTTTTTCGCCAAGGCGGGTTTGATAAAGTGGTTGCCGAAACCCACCAGCTTCGCCGGCAATTCAAGCAGATTGACGGGTTTCTGGCCGAGGGTAAAAGCTTTATTGATACCGGCTGGCCCGCTTATGCTTGGGGGCCGTATTTTGCGCAAAAATACGGCGCGGGTTTCAATTTTGCCCATCTGGTGCGCAACCCGTTTGCCATTGCGGCCTCGATGTCTACCCATATGCTGCTGGAGGACCTTGAGGATGACTTGAGCAAATACGGGATCATTCGACCGCACCACCCGCAGGCGCGCTTTGCGCAGTTCAAGGGCCAATACCCCGCCTTTACCCGTTATGAACGCGGGCTGTATCACTGGCTGGAGGTTAACACCTACCTGCTTGAGCAGCAT
>JAJRRX010000196.1 GCA_024279075.1 Alphaproteobacteria bacterium
GAGCGCAGCGCCTATTTCAAAATGCGCAAGGCGGTTACGGGTGAAGATGGCGGCGAGATCGAGGATGTGGATAGCACCATCAGCCCCGAGCGCTATGCCGAACTTTCGGCGGCAGAGGAATGGATCCTGACGATCACCTCCGGCGGCTTCGGCAAGCGCTCTTCTGCGCTTGAATACCGGATTGCAGGCCGTGGCGGCCTTGGCATTGCGGCGGCCAATCTCGGGCGGCGCGGTGATACCATCATCGCCAGCTTCCCCGTGGAAGACGACGACCAGATCATGCTGGCCACCAATTCCGGCCAAAGCATCCGCTGCCCTGTGGCGGGGATTTCACGGCAAAGCCGCAGCTCTTCCGGTGTGACGGTGTTCAAAACCGCCAAGGGCGAGGAAGTGGTTTCTGTTGCGTGGATTGCGGAGCAAGGCGAGGACGAGGGCAACGAGGATGAGTGATTTTTCGGCTTACTTGCCTTTTCTCATTCTCATTGCGGGTTTGTTTTTGTTTTACTATTTTCGGATTAAGAGTGGTCAACGCGCCGACAAGTATTTTGCCGAGCTTCAAAAGCATTCCGAAATGGCCAAAGAAAACCTTGACCTCATGCGCCGCCAAGTAGCGGCGCTTGAGGAAATCGCGAAAAAGCCTTAGCCCATCCCGAGCTTGGCTTTCAGTGCCGCCTCCACCCGAGGCGTCACGAATTTCGAGACATTACCATCGAGCCGCGCGATTTCTTTCACTAGCTTGGAGGCAATCGCTTGGTGCTGAGCTTCGGCCATTAAAAACACGGTTTCTATCTGGTCATTCATCGCGCGGTTCATGCCAACCATCTGATATTCATACTCAAAATCAGCCACAGCCCGCAGACCACGGATGATTACTTGCGCACCAACCTCGTCCGCACAATGAATAAGCAGGTTTTCAAACGGGTGCGCAATAATCTCTACGCCACATTCGGCGGAAACTTCAGCGCACTCCGCCTCAATCATCTCCACCCGCTCTTCAAGGCTAAATAGCGGCCCCTTGTCACGGTTGATCGCAATGCCGATCACCAGTTTATCGACCAGCGAGCACGCCCGCCGGATGATATCCAAGTGCCCAACCGTCACGGGGTCAAATGTCCCCGGATAAAGCCCTACGCGCATAGTCACCTCCGCATTTATGCTGCACCTGCGAACAGTTGCGCAGAAAACCCGCGTGGGTCAATCAAAAACTTGGCTAAGTCACACTTTTCCGTGCAGCATATCTGTCAGCGCCGCATTTTCCTGTTCGATCAACTCAATCCGTGCCTTCACCACATCGCCAATGGAAACAACCCCCACCAGCTTGCCCTCGCTCACCACCGGCATATGCCGAAACCGCCCGCTGCTCATTTTCGCCATCAGCGAGATCACGCTATCACTCGGCAGCGCCGCCACCACGGTTTTCGTCATCAAATCCCGCGTGCAATTACTCATGCAGCCGACGCCATTTTTGCCAATTTCCCGCACGATATCCCGCTCGGACAGAATGCCATCCACCATTTCCCCATCTTCTGACACAATTAGCGCGCCGATCCGATGCTCTGAAAGCATGCCCGCTGCTTTTTCAATGGTATCCCCCGGTTTGATCGTCAAAATATTATTCACCGGCTTGGCTTGCAGCATCTGGCTTACATTCATTGCATGTCTCCTATGGGTTGGGTCATTTTTAACTGTGCAAGCCCTGCGGCCTTCTGTCAAGTTTTCGTGAGCGTTGCTGGCCTTAATCTGCAATTACTCTGGACTCAATAAAACTGACCATCTGGTCATACTTATCTCTTCCCTTTTTAGCTTACAGGGATGTAAGCTGCGCCCAGATACTAACGGAGGAAATCTGATGCACGAGATTAAGCACTATTTGAATGGTGAGCACGTTGCCGGCACATCCGGCCGCTTTGCCGATGTTTTTAACCCTGCTACCGGCGATGTGATCGCCAAGGTGCCCCTCGCCTCGAAAGACGAAATGGACCAAGCGGTGAAATTCGCCGAGGCCGCGCAGCCTGCATGGGCCGCGATGAACCCCCAGCGCCGCGCCCGCGTGATGATGAAGATGGTCGACTTGCTGCACCGCGATATGGACAAGCTCGCCGAGGCGCTCTCCAAAGAGCACGGCAAAACCCTGCCAGACGCGCAGGGCGACGTAATCCGTGGCCTTGAAGTGGTAGAATACTGCATCGGCGCGCCGCAGCTTCTGAAGGGCGAATATACCGATGGCGCAGGCCCGGGCATTGACATGTATTCCATGAAGCAGCCGTTGGGCGTTACGGCGGGCGTGACCCCGTTCAACTTCCCCGCCATGATCCCGATGTGGATGTTCTCGCCTGCTATTGCGGCGGGCAATGCCTTCATCCTCAAGCCTTCCGAACGCAACCCGACGGTGCCGATCATGCTCACCGAGCTGTTTGAAGAAGCGGGCTTGCCCAAGGGTATTTTGCAGGTGGTGAACGGTGATAAAGAAGCCGTGGATGCGATTATTGAGCACCCGACCATCCAGTCCATCGGCTTTGTTGGCTCAACGCCAATCGCTGAATATATCTATGGCAATGGCTGTGCAGCTGGCAAGCGCGTGCAAGCCTTTGGTGGCGCGAAAAACCACGCGATTATTATGCCGGATGCCGACATGGACCAAGTGGTTGATGCCCTCATCGGCGCTGGCTACGGCGCGGCGGGCGAGCGCTGCATGGCGATTTCGGTGGCTGTGCCCGTTGGTAAAGATACGGCTGATCGCCTGATCGCGGCGCTGGCCCCACGGGCAGAAAGCCTTAAGATCGGTCCATATACCTCTGAAAACGATGTAGATTTTGGGCCAGTCATCACCCCAGAAGCCAAGCGCAAAATCCTTGGGTTGGTGGATTCAGGTGTTGAGCAAGGCGCAAATCTTGTTGTCGATGGCCGTAACTTTAGCCTGCAAGGCTACGAAAACGGTAACTTCGTTGGGGCGTGCTTGTTTGACAACGTCACCACCGATATGGACATTTACAAGACCGAGATTTTCGGGCCGGTTCTGTGCACCGTGCGCGCTGATACCTATGAAGAGGCCGTGGCGCATGCGATGGAGCACGAATACGGCAACGGCACCGCGATTTTCACCCGCGATGGCGACACCGCGCGTGATTTCGCCAGCCGGATCAATGTCGGCATGGTGGGCATCAATGTGCCGATCCCCGTGCCGCTGGCCTACCACACTTTTGGCGGCTGGAAAAAGTCGGCCTTTGGCGACCTCAACCAGCACGGGCCGGATGCGTTCAAGTTTTATACCCGTACAAAAACCGTGACGTCACGTTGGCCAACGGGGCTTAAGGAAGGCGCGAATTTCAGCATTCCGACGATGGAGTAAAATCCGCAAAGGTGCGTGGGAAACCACGCACCCTACGCCTGAACAGCCCCGCCAATGTGCGGGGCTTTTTCGTAGGGTGCGTGCTCTGCACGCACCATTAGAGAGGCAAAGCCGTTGTCTTGAACACCGTCCGCAAGGCAAAGCTGCTTTGCATCTGCGCCACCCCGGGCAGCCGCGCCAGATATTGCTTGTGTATCCGCGCGAAATCGTCGGTATCCTGTGCCACGACCTTGAGTAGATAATCCGCCGCCCCTGCCATCAGGTGGCATTCCAGCACGTCCGGTATCAGCGCCACTTGCCGCTCGAAGGCTTGCAAAATCTCGTCGGCCTGCCCTTTCAGGGTGATCTCTACAAACACCGTGGCGCGGCGGTCCACCGCGCGTGGGTTCAGCAAAGCCACGTAATTTCTGATCACGCCCTCCCGCTCTAACCGCTGCACGCGTCGGTGGCAGGCCGAGGGGGAAAGTGCCACGCTTTCGGCCAGTTCGGCGTTCGACATCCGCCCATCCTTCTGCAAAGCTTTCAAAAGCTTGATATCCAGCGCATCCATCCGGCTCATTGCAAGAATCCCCTCATTAAGTGCCATTTTGTCGCAGGGTATGCCATTCTTCGCGCAGTGCACAACAGATATTTGCAAAGCAATTCGGAAAATGGGGGCGCACAAGGGATTCAAGACTTCAACAAGGCCCAAAGGAGATTCTCACATGTTGATCGGTTGCCCCAAGGAAATTAAGAACCAGGAATATCGGATCGGGATCACCCCCGCCGCCGCGCAGGAGGCTGTGGCGCATGGCCATAAGGTCATCATCCAAAAGGGTGGCGGCGCGGGGGCTGGCTTCTCGGATGAGGATTATATCGCAGCCGGTGCAGCGATGATTGACACCGCCGAGGAGATTTTTGCCAGCGCCGATATGATCGTGAAGGTCAAGGAACCGCAAGCCAATGAGCGCGCCATGCTGCGGGAAGGCCAGATCCTGTTCACTTACCTCCACCTCGCTGCTGATCGCCCGCAAACCGAGGACCTGCTCAAAAGCGGCGTCACCGCGATTGCCTATGAAACGGTTACGGACCGCATGGGCGCCCTGCCCTTGCTTGCGCCCATGTCCGAAGTGGCGGGCCGCTTGGCCCCGCAAGTGGGCGCATGGACGCTACAAAAAGCCAATGGCGGGCGCGGGGTGCTGATGGGTGGTGTGCCGGGGGTTGAGCCTGCCAAAGTGGCTGTGATCGGAGGCGGCGTAGTTGGCACCCACGCGGCCAAAATCGCGGCGGGTATGGGTGCGGATGTTACCGTGCTCGATATGTCGCTGCCGCGTATGCGCTATTTGGATGACGTGTTTGGCGGCGTGTTCAAAACGCGGTATTCCTCGGCGGGCAACCTTGCAGAGCTGGTGGCCGAGGCCGATATGGTGATCGGCGCGGTGCTCATTCCCGGAGCGGCTGCGCCCAAACTGGTGAGCCGTGCGATGCTCTCCACCATGAAGCCCGCCGCCGCGCTGGTGGATGTGGCGATTGACCAAGGCGGCTGTTTTGAAACTTCGCGCGCCACCACCCATGACGACCCAATTTATGAAGTTGACGGCATTATGCATTACTGCGTTGCCAACATGCCCGGTGCTGTGGCCCGCACCTCCACCTTGGCGCTCGGCAACGCCACCATGCCTTTCATGCTGGCACTGGCCGATAAGGGTTGGAAGAAAGCCTGTGAGGAGGACGAACACTTGCTGCGCGGGCTTAACACCCACAAAGGCCATCTTACCTATGCTGCCGTTGGCAGGGCATTGGAAATGGATGTGCTTAGCCCCAAGCTGGCGCTTACAAAATAGCGGCTAAACCCCACCGTCGGTGCGGCTTGGCTGCCCCGACAAGGCCTCAAGCCGCGCCATGGTAACCGGCCCAACAATGCCATCCGCGACCAACTCGTTTTCCTTTTGGAAAATGGTTACTTGGCGGCGGGTGGCTGGCCCAAAATCACCATCGACAAAAAGCGAATAGCCCTGCCCGCGCAGCAACCGCTGCAAAGCCGCTACGTCATCCCCCTTTTGCCCCATACGCAACGTAGCCGAAGGTGCCGGCGTAGACGCATGACCAGCAATAGAGCGATAGGCCGCTGCCATCTTGGCTGAATAGTCATCCACCGCGCCAGAGCCATTATAGGCCCGCGCAAAAGCGCGCCAATTATGACTATTAAGCTCATCGATTAAATGCCGCTTCTTGATAAAAGAAAGCATCACATTCACTTGCCCGCGCGCGCCACTCATGGCCTCTTCGGCCAGCGCTTTAGGTGTGCCATAGCCAAGCCATTCGGCATGTTCGCCCAGCACTTGCCCGACCCCCCAAGAACACGCCGCATAGGCCGCTTGCTCGTTAACCGTGATCGCGCGCTCTAGCTGCGCATATCTGGCAGATTGGGTTTTGGCATACTTGATTTCCCCCCAACGCCTAGAGGCTAGGTTCCGCCGTACCGCCTCAGAGCGCTGCGCAACTGTCAGGCCGGGATAGCGGTAAAAAACGTGGTATTCATAAAGAATAAGGGGTTTGGCCTCGCCCTTTACGGTCGAAAATGCGCTGCCGCCGCTTTCAACTTGCACAATGGCGAGTAGCGCCTCGGCATCTAGGCCGTTTTCTGCGGCCACTTGAATTACGGCGTCTTTTGTTTCTTGCGATAAAGGCATAATATCTCCCCCAATGGTTACCACCTATGGGAGAGAGTGTATTTTATAATTCTCACAATGTCTAGGGGAGCGGTATTATCGTTTATACCCTATGATTGAAAGCAGCCTAAACAGTAGACCTTTGCATCTAAGCCTTGGCTTTCAGCAAGTCCCGAATATCTGCCAATAGCTCTTCTTGTGATGGGCCTTTAGGCGCTTCCGGAGCTGCTTCTTCTTCTGGCCCCTCTGCCGCTGCTTTTGCTTTGTTTACTGATTTAACCAGCATAAACACCACAAATGCCACGATAAGGAAGTTAATGACAGCCATGATGAAAGAGCCATAAGCGAATACAGCAGCACCCGCTTCCTGCGCGGCTGCCAAAGAGGCAAATTCGCCTTCGCCCAAAATCACAAACAGATTGGTAAAATCTATCCCGCCGGTAAAAATGCTGATAAACGGATTGATCAAATCTGCCACTAATGATTTGACAATCGCCGTGAAGGCAGCGCCGATGATGATACCAACGGCCATGTCCATGACATTACCTTTGGCAATGAAGTCCTTAAATTCTTTAAGCATTTTTTTATGTCCCCTCGTTTAATGACAGTATTGCCATATAAACATACAGGTTTACCGCTTAAGCCTCAAGTTTCAAGCCATCTCCTCACGTCAACAACACGGCCGCGCGCGATGGGAATATGGCTTCCATCTCTCATTTTCAGCACTTTATGGCC
>JAJRRX010000197.1 GCA_024279075.1 Alphaproteobacteria bacterium
GCTTACCCTCCGGCGTCACGTAAGCGCGGCCAAATTCGGCGGTGCCATGGCCGGTTTCCACCTTGCCACCGAGCATCTGCATCATCACCTGCTGCCCATAGCAAATGCCAAGCACCGGCACGCCAAGGGCAAATAGCGCCTCGGGTGGGCGGGGCGAGCCTTCATCAATCACACTGGCAGGACCGCCTGACAATATCACCGCTTTCGGCGCAAATTCCGCCAGAAAAGCCGCATCAACTTTGTTAAACGGATGGATTTCGCAATAGACATTCAGCTCCCGCAGGCGGCGCGCGATGAGCTGCGTAACCTGAGAGCCAAAGTCGATAATAAGAAGGCGGGCGTGGGATGTATCTGTCATGGGGCTAGTTAGAGGGAGATGCAGATTCGCACAAGCCCCCGCCGTGTTTTGCCGCAGCCAAGCTCAGCTTTCTTCGGCCAAATCGTAAAGCGCCACGGCTTCGTTCATTAGCATGCGCACGGTTTCCAGCTCTTCGGTGGCAAAATGAACCTCGTCATGATCCATGATTTCCTCCTCAAGCGCGCGGTCCAGAATGGCCTTTACAGGCTCCCAAACGCCGCGCACCTCTTCCAGCTTGGTTTTGATCTCGTCATTTGGCGGTGGTAAAATCATCCCGGGCAGGCCGTTTATCAGCGCGCCTAAGGTGTTGTCAAAAATGCGAACAGTTTCATCGAGGCGCTCTAGGTTTTTTTGCGTGTCGGCCCCGGCTTGCGCAAGGCAAAATTCCTTAAAGGCTTTTTCGGCCAGCATCCGTTGGCGGCCAGATATGTTGATGATCATAGATTTGATCAAGGTTAGGTCATGCAACGCAGAACTACGTGAAGCCTGAACCTGTGATGCCAGCGTTGCGGCGGTTTCAAACACTTGGCTGGACGACACCGAAATGGCTTGCAGCCGTTGGGTCGCCAAGGTGCTGCGGGTTTCGAAAACCGATAAAAGATCTGATAATTCCTCAAACGGCACAATGGCCGCTGCGATAGCTCTTTTGACGTTGGTGTCCGTTTCTGCCGTTATGTCAATCTCGGGGTTTCCGGCGCGCAGATTTTCAAGCGTTTCGCGATATTGATCTCGAATCTCCAAGGCCTCCCGCGCATGGGTTTCAGCCTCGATATCCAAACTTACCAAGCAAGAAAGCCCTGCCATGCGCTGCGCAAACATCCGCTGGCGGCCTGATACATCAATGCGCGCCAAGGCTTCGTCTAGGGCCTCTGTTTGTGCGGCAAGTGGAAGTGGGCTGAAGCTGGCGGAAATAGCAATAGGGAGGGCAATGATTCTGAGGAAACTGGTAAAACGCATGATAAATAGGCTTTTCTGCATATGGGTAATTGGGCTGTCCTTATTTACTGCAACCAGATTCAAGTCAAGGCATATGGTGTATCACTTTGGTTTAATGTGGGTTTGGCGCGAGACGTGTCGTGAAAACGAGGCCACATATGTGCTGGATGTCGTGAACAGGGCTTAATCTGGCGGTAATATCTGGCAACAGGGCATCTTTGTGAGCGTAGGTTGGCCCAAATCTGCATGGAGTTTAGTATGTCCGAATCCGCTCTCAGCCCCGAATCAAAGCACCGCTCCCGCCGCGTCCGTGGCGGGGGGGCCGCGCGTAGGGCCGCGCGCAGCACTGTGAGCTTCGAGAGCGCAAAATATATCGAGCGGAACATTCCGAATTTCGAGATTTTGAATGAGGAAGCGATGGAGATAATCGAATCCAATGCGGAGACGGTGCTGGAAGAAATCGGCGTAAGCTTTGCGGATTGCCCCGAGGCGCTGGCGCGCTGGAAAGAGGCGGGGGCAGATGTGCAGGGGGACCGTGTGCGGATACCGCGTGGGCTGGCGCGCAAGCTGTGCCAAACCGCCCCGAACCGGATTATCCAACACGCGCGCAACCCCGAGCGCACAGTGGAGATAGGCGGCAAAACCCTTGTGTTGGCCCCCGTTTATGGCCCGCCTTTTGTGCGCGATATGGACGGCGGGCGGCGCTATGGCACCATCGCGGACTTCCAGAAATTCGTAAAGCTCGGCTATATGAGCAAATACCTGCATCACTCGGGCGGCACGGTGTGCGAGCCAACGGATGTGGCGGTCAACAAGCGGCATCTGGATATGCTCTATGCCCATATGACGCTGACCGACAAGCCCTATATGGGGTCAGTCACGGCCCCCGAGCGGGCGGTTGATTCGGTGGAAATGTCCAAAATCCTGTTTGGTGAGCAGTTTGTCGATGAAAACGCGGTGATGACCTCGCTGATCAATATCAATTCACCCCTGACCTTTGACCCGATCATGGTCGGCGCGCTGGAGGTTTATGCCGCAGCGGGGCAGGCCTGCATTATATCACCGTTTATCGTTGGTGGGGCGATGGCCCCTGTTTCGGTGGCTGGCACGCTAACGCAAGTGCTGGCAGAAGCCATGGCCGGCATTGCCTATTCCCAGCTTATCCGCCCCGGCGCACCGGTGATTTTTGGCGCTTTTGTGACCTCGATTGATATGGGCTCGGGCGCACCGACGTTTGGCACGCCGGAAGCTAGCAAAATTCTCTATGGTGCGGGGCAGTTGGCGCGGCGGCTTGGCTTGCCTTTCCGCTCGGGTGGGGGGCTTTGTGGGGCCAAACTGCCAGATGCACAAGCGGCCTATGAAACCGCCAATACGCTGAACGCCGCGCTACTTGGCGGGGTAAACTTTATGTTACATGCCTGCGGTTGGCTGGAGGGTGGTTTGGTTTCAAGCTTTGAGAAATTTGTGCTCGATGCCGACCAGCTCGGCGTGTTGCACGCGGTAGCCGCGGGCGTTGATATCTCAGAAAACGGCCAAGCGATGGGGGCCATTCGGGAGGTTGGGCCGGGGGGGCATTTCCTTGGTTGTGAGCATACCCAAGCTAACTTCAAGGATGCGTTTTGGCGGAGCAATGTGCTGGATTACAAACCCTTTGAGCAATGGGAAGACGAGGGCAGTAAAGATGCGATGCTGCTAGCCAATGCGCGCGTAAAACAGATGCTAAACGACTATCAGCAGCCCGAACTTGACCCTGCGATTGATGAAGCCTTGCGTGAATATATCGCGAAGAAGAAAGCCTCAGTGCCAGATAGTTTTGTGTAAAAACAACCTCTTAAGCGGCTTTCTTGCTTTCCGCAAAAAGGGCGGAAAGCACCTCTACGTGGGTTCGCGGCGAATAGGTGCTCAACCGCCCCTGCCGATCGCTTTCCAGCCCTTCCTCCTGCACCCTTAGCACTTCTACCACCCGCGCTGCGCTGGCTCCGAGCAAGCGCGGCAGCATGGTCTCGCGCTTATACCCTTTGGCGCAAATTCGGGCGGCCTGTAGCAAGATTTTAGGGCGGCGGATGTTAACGATTTCAGCAGAAACTTGGGTCATTCTAACCTCCTATTGGGTGTGATTCTTAAAATCATACATCAAGAGGTTAGGTGTTGCGCTTAATGTAGTTTCACCGTTCTGACTTGTAGGGCTTTGATAACAATTAAGAAATATTCTGGTCGAAGCTGAATGGTTAACAGTATGTATACCACCGCCGTTTATTAACGAATTGCTTAAAATTTTAATCAAAAGGGTAAGAAAGTGACTGACGTAACACGCACAAATTCCGACACTTTCAGCAATCTCGGGCCGCTCACCACAGCGCTGCCGGATTGGGTTCCTGAAATTGCGGTAACATACTTAAGCCATACAGCGCTCGGTGTTCCCCTGCGCCAAATCGCCAGAGAAAAGGGGGTCCACGCGTCTACGGTTTTGCGGCAAGTGCGCAAATGCGAAGATCGGCGAGAGGACCCGCTTGTGGATCAGGCATTGGATGCAGTGGCCCGGGATTTCCTTCCTCAGACTCCGGAGCAAACAGACATGGCCAAATCCCCGACAACCAATTCCGAAGCTAAGCGCATTTTGCGGCATCTTTCCGAGAGCGGCACCTATTTGCTAAGCTCGAAGAAAATGCCGAAAGCTGCTGTTTTTAAAGATGAAAAAGGAAAGGAGCCACGTAAGGTCGCCACGGTTGAAACCCGTGTTGCGCACCGTTTTGCTTTGCAAGAGTGGATCAGCGGCAAGCAAATCGGCGCGGTGGGGCGCTATACTATCACCTCTGTTGGCCGCGCGGCTTTACGCCGGATGTTGGCAGAGGACAATGGATTTATGGAGCAACATCAAGAGTTTGAGGAGCGAAATGTCAAGGTTTCAGATGATGGCACCATCAAACGCCTGCGCTACAATATAGCCGAAAGCCCGCTTAGTTTGTTGGGCCGAAAACGCGGGCCAGATGGCGCATCCTTCCTCTCCCCTGCGCAAATCACAGCAGGCGAGCGGCTGCGGGAGGATTTTGAGATGGCCCATATGGGCCCGCGCGTGGCGCAGAATTGGGACCGTTTCCTCACCTCGGCCTCGCGCGGGGGCTTTAGTGATAATTCCCCTGCCGAGGGGCCCTCTGCGGCGCAAGCGCGGGTGTCCAAGGCGCTTACAGCGCTTGGGCCGGGGCTGGCGGATATTGCCTTTCGCGTGTGTTGCTTTCTGGATGGTTTGGAAAAGGCCGAAAAGCGCCTTGGCTGGTCGGCCCGCTCGGGCAAGGTGGTGCTGCGGATTGCGTTGCAACGCCTTGCCCAGCATTACGGGCTGGATGACCCGCTAGAGACTAAAATGGCGGGCTAACCCGCCATCGTAACGAGTATTGCTTTAGCCCTCAGAGGCGGCCTTGATAATGCCGCCAAAATCGGCCGCTTTAAGCGAAGCTCCACCAACAAGCCCACCATCAACATTGGAAACCGCAAAGATTTCTGCGGCATTGGAGGGCTTGACCGAGCCACCATA
>JAJRRX010000198.1 GCA_024279075.1 Alphaproteobacteria bacterium
TCAAAAACCACTGCGCCATTTTCAGACGCCATCGTGGCTCTCTCGGTGATGATCGGACGACGAACCACATCATACTGTTCAGCTTTAGTGCTCATGATAGGCGAGCCTCCAGTGCTTCAACGGCGGCTTTAGTAAGCACAAGCGTGTTGGATTTAAGAATGTCATACACATTCGCACCCATGCTTGGCAGCACATCAATGCCGTCAATGTTACGGGCAGCGCGGGCAAAGCCCTCGTTTACAGCTGCCCCATCAATAACCAGCGCCTTGGTCCAACCGAGCTTTTTAATCGCTGCGGCCAATTCCTTGGTCTTGCCATTTTCCAGCTCAGCGGAGTCGATAATCACAAGCTCGCCAGCGCCAAGTTTGGAACTAAGAGCGTGCTTCAGGCCGAGCGCGCGAAACTTTTTGGTTAGGTCGTGGGCGTGCGAACGCACAACAGGGCCTTTATAAACCCCGCCACCGCGGAAGATCGGTGCCGAGCGCGCACCGTGGCGAGCGCCACCAGTGCCTTTTTGGCGGTAAATCTTCTTGGTAGAATAGGTGCTGTCGCTACGTGTTTTTACAGAGTGCGTGCCCGCTTGGCGCTTGGCCAGCTGGTAGCGCACAACACGGTGCAAAATGTCAGCGCGTGGCTCAAGGCCAAAGATCGCATCGTTCAGATCGATGGACCCAGCCTTGCCAGCGTCGAGTTTGATGACGTCAGTTTTCATTCGTCTGCGCCCCCTTCTTGTGCTTCAACAGCAGGTGCTTCACTTGCGGCCGCGCGAATAGCAGCTGGCATTGGCAGACCTTCAGGCGCGGCTTTCTTAACCGAATCCTTGATCGTAACCCAGCCACCTTTTGACCCAGGAACAGCGCCCTTGATCATCAGCAAGCCACGCTCGGCGTCGGTTTTAACAACCTGCAAGTTTTGGGTCGTAACCCGAACAGCGCCCATATGGCCCGCCATTTTCTTGCCTTTGAAAACCTTACCCGGGTCTTGGCACTGGCCAGTTGAGCCGTGCGAACGATGCGAAACAGACACACCGTGCGTTGCCCGCAGGCCGCCGAAGTTGTGACGCTTCATCGCCCCTTGGAAACCCTTACCAATAGAGGTGCCAGCAATATCAACATATTGCCCCTCTAGGTAATGGTCCGCCGTGATTTCAGCGCCAACCTCAATGAGGTTATCAGCCGATACACGGAATTCCGCAATTTTGCGCTTAGGCTCAACTTTTGCCACCGCAAAATGCCCACGCATAGCTTTGCTTGTGCGCTTGGCCTTCGCCACACCCGCGCCGAGCTGAACAGCTGTGTAGCCATCACGGTCAGCGGTGCGTTGCGATACAACCTGCACATTTTCCATTTGAAGAACAGTCACAGGGATCTGTGCGCCGTCCTCCATGAAGAGCCGAGTCATGCCCAGCTTCTTCGCGATTACTCCAGAACGCATATTCTCAGCCCCCTAAAGCTTGATCTCGACATCCACACCAGCGGCGAGGTCGAGCTTCATCAGCGCGTCCACGGTCTGGGGGGTCGGATCAACGATATCTAGCAGGCGTTTATGCGTGCGGATTTCA
>JAJRRX010000199.1 GCA_024279075.1 Alphaproteobacteria bacterium
ACCCCGCGCTATTTGGCACCCCCGCCGCGCCCTTCAACACAGAGCTATTGCCAATGGCAAACCGCCTCATCAGCGCAGATGGCAGCGCCTTTACCACCATTAAAAACCCGTCAATGTTTTCCAATAACATCAAGATGACCACTGGCGAATTTTCAATGGATGTGGCGGATTTGAGCGCCAAAGACGGCATGGGCTCACAAGATACCGTGGATATGGAGGCGACATTCATCGGGCCAAACGGGCGAGAATTCCGCGTGACCATGAGCAAAGTTATCCCGATGGGGCCAGACCATCCGTTTTTCGGTGGGGTGGGCACTGATGTGCTGATGCATGGCGGCACCGGTATCGGCACGCCGCTGGTGGCCGAGGAGTTTTCCTATATCACCGCATGGGGAATTGGGAATATTTATATTGATGGCGAGCTGGCAGACGAGAAGCGCGTGATCCATATTATGGTGTCCGAGCGCACGCGGGATCCGGATTTTCAGGTTGGCTTTGGCGTGGCCATGCCAGACGAGCTAGAAATTCACCTTGCTATGCCGCCGCTCAAAGGCTCGCCCAACGGCCCCGTTGCCAGCCCCGTGCCCACGGGCGTAATGCTGCCAAATGGCATGGAGCAGCCGTTTATCCACGTAAACTTCTATGGAAATGCTACGCTGGAGGGCAACCACTTTTATAGCGCCAATTAAGCCTGCGGCGAATAACGCCTATACATCTGTGCCTTAAGCGCCTAAAAGCGCCCCTTGCCCCAAGCATGGGGCGCTTTTTGCTGGAAAGGCGGGCCGTAATACACGGCAGCCGGAACCACCAGCCCCTGTTTGGAAAGAAATCCTGTGATACAAACCCTGTTGAGTGCGCTTGAAAAGCGCGGCTACGAAACCCTGACCGAAGTGCAAGAGGCCGTAACGGCCGAGGGCCTGGAGAGCGCGGACCTGCTGGTTTCAGCCCAGACCGGCTCTGGCAAGACTGTTGGCTTTGGCATGGCGATAGCGCCGACCATTCTGGATGGTGAGGTCTTCGGCCCTGCCGCCGCGCCCCTTGCCCTGATCATTGCCCCCACCCGCGAGCTGGCCTTGCAAGTAAAGCGCGAGCTTTCGTGGCTTTATGCTGAAACCGGTGTGCGCATGGCCTCGTGTGTGGGTGGCATGGATATGCGCGAAGAGCGGCGCACCCTGTCTCGCGGCGCGCATATTGTGGTGGCCACACCCGGGCGGTTGCGCGATCACATCATGCGGCGCTCGATTGACCTCAGCGAACTTCGCGCCGTGGTGATGGACGAGGCCGACGAAATGCTGGACCTCGGCTTCAAAGATGACCTCGAGTTCATTCTGGAAGCGGCCCCCGAAAGCCGCCGGACGCTGATGTTCTCGGCCACCGTGCCGAAAATGATCGCCAATCTGGCGCGCAATTACCAGCGCGACGCCGTGCGGATTTCCACCAAAGACGAGCGCAAGCAGCACGCCGACATTGAGTATCGGGCGCTGAACGTGGCCCCGCGCGATGGTGAGAATGCCATCATCAATCTATTGCGTTTCTATGAGGCCAAAAACGCGCTGGTGTTTTGCAACACCCGCGCGATGGTTAACCGCCTCACCACCCGCTTTTCCAACCGAGGTTTTTCCGTTGTAGCCCTCTCCGGCGAGCTTTCCCAAAACGAGCGTAGCCACGCCCTGCAAGCCATGCGCGATGGCCGCGCACGGGTTTGCGTAGCCACCGATGTAGCGGCGCGCGGCATTGACCTGCCCAACCTTGAGCTGGTGATCCATGCCGACCTGCCTTCCAATTCCGAAACCCTGCTGCACCGCTCTGGCCGCACCGGCCGCGCGGGCCGCAAAGGCGTGAGCGCGCTGATCGTGCCGCCAAAAGCACGGCGCAAGGCCGAGCGTTTGCTGGGCGGGGCCAAGGTGAAAGCCGAGTGGTCCTCCCCGCCCAATGCTGCCGATGTGCAAGCGCGGGACGATGAGCGCCTGATGGAAAACCCATCTTGGAACGAAGCTGTGGAAGAGAGCGAGCGCGCAACGGTGGATGCCCTGATCGAGCGCTTCAGCCCTGAGCAACTCGCCGTGGCATTTCTGCGGGTGTATTCCCAAGGGCAATCGGCCCCAGAGGAGCTGGGCGACGCAGGCGCCCCCCCTGCACCGCGCGGCAAATTTGGCCCCGGCGTGTGGTTTTCGATCAATGTGGGCCGCAAAGATAACGCCGAGGCGCGCTGGCTTTTGCCGATGCTCTGCCGCTCAGGCAACCTGAACAAAGACGACATTGGCGCGATCCGCATTCAGCCCGCCGAAACTTTTGTCGAAATTCTCAAAACCAGCGTGGACGGGTTTTTGAAGACCATTGGCTCAAAAATGCTGCTGGAAGCGGGTGTGAAAATCACACTGTTGGATAAGGCGCCTGATCTGGGTAAATCAGACGGGGCGTATAAAGGCAAAAATCGCAAGCCGCGCCATGAGGACCGCCGCGAACCGCGACGCGAAGAGCGCCAAGAAGAGGCCCCAAAGGGCAAGAAGAAAAGCAACTTCTCTGAGGCGATTCCCAGCAAGAAGCGGCCAAAAAAGCCAGCCGACAAGAATAAAGGCAAGCGCAGGAAGCCTAACTTCAAAAACAAAGACTAGCGGCAATGTTGGGG
>JAJRRX010000200.1 GCA_024279075.1 Alphaproteobacteria bacterium
AACCACCGTAAGTCCGAGGATCAACCAGTTTTGCATTCCACCACGATAATATTTAAGTTTATCAGCAGGATACCCAACGGAAAGTAGGTTCCGTATCGCGCGAGGTGACTGACCACACCAAGGCCCGTTACAAAATAAAGCCAATTCTACGGCATTGTTAAAATCCCAATCCCCATTGGTCTGCTTTACACCGCCAAGCTGAGGTAAAATCGGTTCAAGGAAAGGGTTACTCTCACTTGTGTTAAGCAAATTAAAGGGAAGATTGATCGAGCCAGGAATTGTCCCCGCCTCGTAAAAACGCGTCGTCCGTGCATCAATCAACATGCCATTGCCCGTTTGCGCGACTTCCTCAAGAAAGGTCAAAAGCTCCAGCTCGGCAATGGTATCGACCCCTGCGGCCACCTCAAGCGGTTGGATGCAAAAAGGAGGGCAGGCGCGGGATGTTTTGGCAAAAGCTGCCGGAATTACCGCATCATTATCCGGATTACGCTCAATAACCAAAAACTGGTCGTTTAATTCCAGTTCAACAAATGGGGTGTCCGGCGTGATCCAGACATCTTGAGCGAAGCCAGAATTCGCCAACAAAAAGAGGGCACTAACGACCGAAAAAAGAGATTTAATATGTGGCACGAGGCGCCCCCTGTTTATATATTACTATCTGGCTTGGCAAAGATCGCGCGCCATACTTTCGAAAAGTATCAAATTGTAACAGGAAATCAACCAAAAACTATGAAAAACTCGCTCAAGAAATGGTTACAAGGCCTTAGAATCATTAAATTTGATACGTCTCATGTATCTTTAAACTGGCGTAGATCGTTTTTTTGGCTTGTGCGGTTGCGGTTCCATTGGCAAGGTTGGCACAATAATTTCTTGGAGAATCAGATATGCGCTATGTGGTCGCAAAGGACAGCCGTGAAGCGGTTGCGCTCTTGAATACAGGTGAGGGTGCTCGGCTGCTTTCAGGGGGAACAGATGTATTGGTGCAGATGAAGCTCAGCGGGGTTGCGCCTGATATGCTCATTGATATCAAACGGATAGACGGCTTTAACACGATAAGCGCTGAGGATAGCGGTTTTCGGATTGGGGCCACGGTTAGCGGTGCTAAAATGGGCGCACACCCGGCGCTGAAAACCCTGTGGCCCGGCGTAGTTGAAGCGGTGGAGCTGATCGGCTCAACCCAAGTGCAGGGGCGGGCAACGATGGCTGGCAATTTGTGTAATGGCTCCCCCGCCGCCGATAGCGTGCCAGCCATGATCGCTGCAGAAGCGGTGGCGCGTATTGAAGGGCCGGATGGCACCCGCGATGTGCCGATAGCGGCGCTGCTAAAAGGGCCGGGGAAAACACATTTGGCTAAAGCGGAGCTTATCAGTTCGATATTCTTACCTGCGCGGGCGGCGCGCGCGGGCGATGCTTACCTGCGCTTTATACCCCGCACAGAAATGGACATTGCGGTGGCCAGCGCAGGGGTAAGCCTTGAGGTGGACGAAAACAGCGTGGTAACAAAAGCCGTTGTGGCGCTTGGGGCTGTGGCACCAACCGTAGTATCTGTGCCAGAGGCAGCCGCTGCCTTGATTGGCACAAAGCTAGACGCGGCAGCGCTTGAGGCTTGCGCAAAGGCCTGTACCGCCGCCTGCAACCCGATTGACGATAAGCGCGGCACGGCTGAATTTAGAACCAAGGTGGCGGGCGTTATGGCAACCCGCGCCGCCAAAATCGCCTATGCGCGCGCCGGAGGCCAACAATGAGCAAGATCCATGTAACCACAAATGTGAACGGCGATTCGGTTGAGTTTCTGTGTGAACCTGATGAGGTTTTGCTCGATGTCCTGCGCGACCGGCTTAACCTAACCGGGGCTAAAGAGGGCTGCGGCACGGGGGATTGCGGCGCGTGTTCTGTCACGATAGATGGCCGTTTGGTCGCCTCTTGCCTCGTGCTCGGAGCCGAGGCTGAGGGCCGCGTGATTGAAACCGTGGAGGGCATTGGCTCGGCCAAAGATCTACACCCGCTTCAACGCCACCTGCTAGAGCATGCAGCGCTGCAATGCGGGGTATGCACGCCCGGTATTATCGTGGCCGCCAAAGCGCTGTTGGCTGAGAACCCTGACCCGACAGAAGAGGAGGCTCGCTATTGGCTGGCGGGCAATCTGTGCCGCTGCACGGGCTATGATAAAATTATCCGCGCGGTGCTGAGTGCTGCTACTGAGATGCGAGGAGAAAACGCATGAAACAGGAATTCAAAGTTCTCGGCACGCGGCCTATTCGGCCCGATGGCTTAGATAAAGTTACTGGCAAAGCGATGTTTGGTGCCGATAAATCTGTGACCGGCATGCTGCACGCCCGCATTTTGCGCAGCCCACACGCCCATGCGGAGATTGTCTCGATTGACACCTCTAAAGCCGAAGCGCTTGCGGGTGTAAAGGCGGTGATTACCGGCGACGATTTCGCCGATGTCGAAAACCGTTGGAGCCGTTACACCATGCAAAACTGCATGGCGCAGGGCAGGGCGCTTTATGATGGCCACGCGGTGGCCGCCGTGGCTGCCGTAAGCAAAACCATTGCGGCGGAAGCGCTGAAGCTGATCGAGGTTGAGTATAAGGTGCTGTCGCATGTAATGGATGTGGACGAGGCTATGGCCCCCGGTGCCCCCGTGCTACACGAGGGCGTAAAAGCCCGCAAGCTTGGCGATGATGTATCTGGCAACACCGTTGGTTACTATAGCTTCGGCCATGGAGACCCTGAAAAGGGCTTTGCGGCGGCGGATGAAGTGATCGAGCGCACGTTTAAAACCGCAGCGGTGCATCAGGGCTATATTGAGCCGCATGCCTGCTTGGCCGACCTTGGTAGCGACGGCAAGGGCGAGCTTTGGTGCTCTACCCAAGGCCACTATATGGTGCGCGAAGTGTGCGCCGAGATTTTGCACATTGATGCCAGCCAACTTCGGGTCACGGCCTCGGAAATTGGCGGCGGATTTGGCGGCAAAACCACGGTGTTTATCGAGCCGGTGGCGCTAAAGCTTTCGCAAAAGGCGGGCAAGCCTGTAAAGCTGGTGATGAGCCGCGAGGATGTTTTCAGGGCCTCGGGGCCTACGATGTCTGCCTCGATGGACGTGAAAATCGGCATGAGCAAGGATGGAAAGATTACTGGTGCGCACGCGAAATTGCGCTACCAAGGTGGCGCGTTCCCCTACCAAATGGTGATGATGGGGGCGATGAGCGCCTTTGCCGCCTATGATTTGGAGCATGTGCAGGCCGAGGGCTGGGACGTGATGACCAACCGCCCGAAGATGATT
This sequence comes from Alphaproteobacteria bacterium, assembly GCA_024279075.1. Classification (GTDB taxonomy): domain Bacteria; phylum Pseudomonadota; class Alphaproteobacteria; order Rhodobacterales; family Rhodobacteraceae; genus UBA3077. Next base: position 3,289 of record JAJRRX010000200.1, read on the forward strand.
TCCTACCGTGCGCCCGGTGCGCCAATGGCGGTGTATGCGGTGGAATCAGTTATGGATGAACTATGCCAAAAGCTGGAGCTGGATCCGATTGATACGCGGCTGCTGAATGCCGCTAAGGAGGGCACCAAGTCCTCCTACGGGCCGACCTTCAAGGCGATTGGGCTGGTGGAAGCGCTGGAAGCCGCCAAGGCGCATCCGCATTATTCGGCTCCGCTGGCACCCAATACAGGGCGCGGGGTTTCCTGTGGATTTTGGTTTAACTTTGGCGGGCAAGTTTCTGTTTCTATGGCTATTAATGCTGACGGAACGGTAAACCTGATCGAGGGCAACCCCGATATCGGCGGCTCTCGTGCGTCTATCTCTATGATGGCAGCGGAGGCGCTCGGCATCGAATTTGACCGGGTGCGCACTATTGTAGGTGACACCGCTTCGGTCGGCTTTTCGGATGTCACAGATGGTAGCCGCGTTACGTTCGCCGTGGGCATTGCCACCATTAACGCAGCCAAGGCAGCGATCAAAGAGATGTGCCAGCGCGCCGCGAAAATCTGGGAGATTGACGCCGAGGCGGTCGAGTGGGTCGATGGTGCGGCGCAGCCTACAGGGCATAATGCTGGCAACTTCCCACCGATGAGCCTCGCTGAAATTGCGGCGACCAGTGGCAAAACCGGCGGGCCAATTGCGGGCCACCACGAGGGCGCGCCGGATAAGGCTGGCGTTTCCTTCGGTGTGCATCTGGTGGATGTGGAGGTCGACCCTGAAACCGGCTTTACCGCGATAAAGCGCTACACCGCGTTTCAGGATGTCGGCAAGGCCATTCACCCTGCCTATGTGGAAGGCCAAATTCAGGGAGGCGCGGTGCAGGGCATCGGCTGGGCGCTGAACGAGGAATATATCTATGGCGAAGACGGGCGGCTGCAAAATGCGGGCTTCCTTGATTATCGTATTCCTGTGGCGTCTGATCTGCCGATGATCGAGCCGGTGATCATTGAAGTGCCAAATCCGGGCCACCCATTCGGTGTGCGCGGCTGTGGTGAAACCGCGATTGTGCCACCGCTTGCGGCGGTTGCTAACGGCGTGGCGCAGGCGATCGGCGTGCGGATGTTTGCGCTGCCGATGTCGCCTCCCAAAATCCTGAAAGCACTCTAAGTGGCGCGCGTGGTGATATTTGGTTCGCTGCGCGCCTTTACTGATGGGGCGGGCGAGATGGAGATTGAGGCTGCGACCACGCGGGAATTGTTGAAGAAACTGGCTGCGCGCCACCCGGCATTGGCCGAAACCATTGAGGCCGGCGTCTCTCTAGCGATTGATGGCGAGGTGTTTAAGGAGGCGTGGTTTACACCGATTGGGCCGGACTCAGAGGTGGTGGTGATACCGTTGATGGTGGGCGGTTAAAGCAGGTCGAGCACCAGCATGGATACCATTATGGCATAGCCAATGCGCAGAATCAGCACTCTATTTTTTCCCATTGGCCCGCTGGCGGGTGCGTAAGGCTGCACCAAATATCCAAGCCCCACGGTGAAGAAAGCAAATTGGGCCGGGGTCAGCGCGGGTTTGAAAAACATGCCGTTATACGCCAAAAACAACCACGCCACCATTGCAGCCAAAATGGTGTTTATCGGTGTAAATTCCGATGATTCGCGGGCCAAACGAGCTTTTTCAGTGCTTGCCGCATAAAATACAGCGAGGGCACAGCCTGACATGAGAACCGGCCAGATATAAATGCGCCATCCCCATGAAATCGTAGCCTCGGGCTACATCCAGATAACCACGAGGCTTCCGAGCATAAGGCTATGATAATAGGAAAAAATACCATCAAATGCCCAGAATGTCTTGCGCTGATGCTTCACCGCGTCAACGCTCGGTATACTGGCCAAATAGATGGTTAAAATAGCCAAGGCTACCAGCCCGCGCTGCCATTTTTCGGGGCCATAAGAGGCAATAATATTCACAATTGCTGCAAACAAGAAAAACGTGGCCGCGAACATTCGTCTGGACGGTTTTAGCGAGGTCATTGCAGCTTGCATTTTGGCTCCTGTGTTTGCGCACAAAATAGGGCATGCCCCTTGCAACGTCAAGTGGATGGGAGAGGATGGAATTTTCGGCTATAGGTGCAGGTAGATTAGGGCAACGAGAAGCAAGTACCCCACGTTTGTCGGGAAATTGGCCCAAAAGAAATTGCCGTTTGATTTGCGCCGATAGCGCGGAAAGGCAAAGCCTATGAGGATGATATAGAAAAACAGGTAGGCAGTTGTGGCGGGGCTATTGCTGACAAAAAACCAGATCGCCGCCAGTTTGAGCGGCGGGGCAATATAGAAAAGAAACAGGCCAAAGCGGCCCAGTAGCATTGGTTTTTGGGTCGCAAAATGGTGGGCGTAAGGGTGAGGCTTTTCAGAAATTAGAAACGCCATAAGCGTGCCAAAAAGGCTAGCCCCAATGGCGACCCCTATCAGCTGGTTTGGTAGATAGGCCATGCTTTTCCATGTGACCAAAAGCATAAACGTGCCAAAATAAAGCGCTAGATAGAACGCCAAAATCCAGCGGGCAGGGTTGGTAAGCGCGCGCGGGCCTTGGGCGATACTCGCGCCTGCCAGCGTATCACGAGCCACTAAATATAGCGCAGCGGCAAAACCCATACGCAATATTCCGTCAGGTGATTGCAAAATGATGTTGGCGAGTAGCACCAAAAGGGAAAACCCAACTGCGGCCATAAGGGCAATGTAATTCTGGTGGATTTTCATAATATCGGGCTTTCCTTTGGGCAATCGATTTGCCGCCAAACTAGCGCAAAGAACAATGATTTCAAAGAGGTGAATTGCAGTAGAGTGGTACGCCCTAGGGGAATCGAACCCCTCTTTTCAGGTTGAAAACCTGACGTCCTAACCGATAGACGAAGGGCGCATCGCTCTACTGTGCGGGCTTTTTAGGCGGGGGCGGGTTTGGGCGCAAG
>JAJRRX010000201.1 GCA_024279075.1 Alphaproteobacteria bacterium
CGGTGACTATTGGAAATTCTAGCATGTATTGGCTCCTTTTGATTGCCTTTGCCTTGCCAAGCGAGTAAACTATCCACTTGGATAGGTTATTACTATCCGAGTGGATAGATAAAGCAAGGGTAAAATGGCACGCGCGCGCAAAACATCGGATGAAGACGTGATTAAGGCCGCGCGCGCATTGTTTTGGCAGCACGGTTATGGCGCGGTTGGCACCCGCCAGATCGAGCGGGAAACAGGGCTAACCCGCTTTACGTTGCAGACCGTTTATAAGGGCAAAATGGCGCTTTTTCTAAAGGTGCTGGATAGCTATCTCGACATGATTGAAGCGCAGTTCCTCAAATCAGATGCAGCAAACGGCCTGCCAGCGCTGATAGATTGGTTCTCTCGCCGTAGCGACCCCACGCGCATGCCCGAGGTGGCCCGGTTTGGCTGCCTTATGATGAACGCCGTGATCGAGTTTCATGGCGATGAACCGGAGGTGAACGCGCGAACACAACGATATTTTGAGATGGTAAAATGCTTTTTGCGAGGTCATCTTGACGGCAATGTGGACGCCCCCGAGACAAAGGCTAATGTGTTGGCGGCTTCAACCTTGGGTCTTAATGCGGTGATCAGGGCTAGCGGCGATATATCCGCAGGGCAAGTGCTTTCAGAGAGCATTGTAGAGATAATCAAGGAGTGGGCGCGGCCTAGTAGGCCAGCTTTGTCATCCGGTCTAAAAGCGAACGGCCGCCATCAACGGCCAAAATCTGGCCGGTGATAAAGCTGGCACAAGGAGACGCCAGAAACAGCGCGGCTTGGGCGGCTTCATCTGCCTCACCAATGCGCCCGATCGGCGTGGCGGCGATTACCTCGTCGCGCAGGTCTTCATCCTCGGCCACTATGGCTTGCAGGCTACCGCTCATAACACTGCCGAGCGCCACGGCATTTACGCGGATATTATGTGGGGCATAGGCCACCGCCAGCGAGCGGGTGAGCTGGTCCAGCGCCGCGCTGGCCACGCTATAGCCAATGGACTCCGGCACACAATCTTGCGCCGCGATCGAGCTGAGGTTAACAATCGCGCCAACCTCTTTTTGCGCAATCATCCGCTTAGCCACAGCTTGGCAGATGCGCATATTCACCGTGGCATTTTGGTGCATCATGGTTTCAAAGCTGTCATCATTTGTGGCAAACGGGTCGCTTGGCAACACTTGCCGGCTGGCATTTACCAAAATATCGACGCGATCAAAGGCATCTATCGTAGCGGCCATCAGGTTATTCACCGTCAGCTTTTCTCGCAAATCACCGGCAAAGCTGGCTGCATTTTCGCCAAGCGCCTCAACCTCGGTATCGAGCTTGTCTTCATCCATATCCGCCAACAGCACATTGGCCCCGTTGGCCACAAAAAGCCGCGCTATGGCCAAGCCAACGCCATTGGCAGCACCCGTCACAATTACTGATTTTCCAGAAATATTTGCGGCCATGAAGCCCCCGATGATTCGACTATGTTTCGCCGTTTATACGGGATTCACCCCCCCCAAGATAGGTGTTAACGCTTTGGGAAACTCGCCTCAAAGAGTTTGAAGCCGTTGGTTTGCGCTAGCATATTAACCTTGCGAAACGCACCCTCCAAAGCCCGTTCATAAGGCAGCTGCCGATTGGCCACCATCAAAAGCCGCCCCTTGGGTTTCAGCAATTTGGCGGCGGCCAGAATAAACCCAACCCCAAGCGCTGGCTCTGCCGTGCGCGATTGGTGAAAGGGCGGGTTGGAAATAACCACATCAAAGGGCAGCTGCTTGGGCAGGGTCAAAACATCTGCCCACTTAAACTGCACACGTTCATCC
>JAJRRX010000202.1 GCA_024279075.1 Alphaproteobacteria bacterium
CCCTCGGTGATCCGCTCGCCGAGTTGCAGTTTCTTGGTGGCTTTTGATTGGGCAAGCGCCTGCGCATCGGTGTTGGCGACCACGAATTCGGCCCCATCAAGGTTTTTCTCGATCATGTTGTTGACAGCATTGCCGCCAGCCCCACCAACCCCGAAAACCGTGATCCGTGGTTTTAAGTCGCTCGTCTCCGGCATACGTAAATTCAAAGCCATGTCCTGTCCGCCTATGCTCAATTGCTATGCCTCTTTTAAAGAGGCTTACCGCCTATTGCGTTGATTCGTTATGCTAACTTAAAGGCGACTCCGCGTCACCTATTTTTCACATTTTTGCCACAATATCCTGTAACACCCACTATATAGGCGAATATCCACCTATGGAACCACTAAAACGCTTTGGGTTACTACCGCATCGAATTTACGGCCAGCCGCAATCGCTTTTCCGGCAGCAAATTCGACACATATTTATCGGTAAAACCCAAAGCACAGCCTCACCAATTCTGCTTAAACCAGCGCATCGCCGCCTTAATCCTGCGCGTGCCAATCCGGTCCACTGGCATCTCGAAATCCCAACATTCATCCATCGGGTGGCTGGCATGTAGCGCCAAGCCAACAGCGGCTGAAAAGCCCGCCCCTGCCGAAACCTGCGGCAAGCCTTGCACCCTTAAAGGCCGCCCAATCCGCACCTGCCCGCCCAAAATCCGGCTGGCCAAATCCTCAATACCGGGAATGGCACTGGTGCCCCCCGTCAGCACAATCCGCTGGCTTGGTAACCCGTCAAAGCCAGAGGCATCGAGCCGCGCCCGCACTTCCTCCAAAATCTCCTCCACCCGAGGCCGCATCACCCCGATCAGTTCCGAGCGCGTCACCGTCCGGCGGTCATTCTCCCACTGCGCCATCGGGTTTGGCACTTCAATTTCCACACGGCTGTCCGAGCCCGTAGCTAGCACCCCGCCATGAAGCGTCTTAATCCGCTCCGCATCGTCATAACCAAGGTGCAACCCTTGGCAAATATCGTTGGTAATATGGTCGCCGCCCAGCCGCACCGCATCGCCGTAAATCATATGTTTGCGCATAAATACCGAAATCGCGGTGGAGCCACCGCCGATATCCACAATCGCCGCGCCAAGCTGCTGCTCGTTTTCCATTAGCGTAGAAACACCTGAGGCAAAGCCACTAAACGCCAGCCCCGCCACTTCCAAATCGCAGCGCTGCACACATTCCAGCAGGTCAAAAACCGGCGCATCCGAGAGCGTCAGCATGTGCATATCAACCGAAAGCTTGGCCCCGACCTGCCCGCGCGGATCCGAGAGGCCTGATTTGTGATCAAGGTTAAAGTTAACCGGCAGCGCATGAATGGCCTCACGGTCCTGGCCAAAAGGCGGCACGTCGCAACTGGCCAATACACGGCCAATATCGCGCTCGGTCACCTCGCCCTGCTCCACTTCGATCTCTCCGGTTAACCCATAAGACCGAGGCCGCCCGCCCGCCAAGCTTACCATTACATGGTCCACCCGCAGCCCCGCCATTTTTTGCGCTTTAGTCACCGCCGAGCGGATCGCGCGCTCGGTCTCGCTCATATCGGTAATTTCACCAAATTTTACACCTTTGGAGCGCACGGTGCCAACCCCGACCACCCGAAAACTACCCATTTGCGGCATAGTGACCTCGGGCGTGCCTGCTTCGGTATCCGGCTCGGCAAACTGCATCACAAGGCAGGAAATTTTGTAAGAGCCCACATCAAGCACCGCCATCACGCCGCGCCTCACGGCAGCCTGTCGCCGATGGCGCATTTCGCGCTGGGTCTCAAATAAATCGTTCATACACCATCTCCGTTTAAACGCGCGCGTGCGCCCCTTAGGGCAATCAGCGCATCCTCGTTAAGCCTTAAAATCACTCGGTTTTCATCGCGCATATCAATGAGGGATACATCCCTATCCAACACATTATTCGCCGCCTGCATGGCCATAACCTGCCGCATCGCATCCGGCCCGCCCATTGCTGGCAGCATCACCACATTGCCCTTAAGCACCACATCCCAGCGCCGCTCGCCCATGCGCACCAAGCCCAAAACGCGGCGACCCAAGGGGGCGACAATATCAAAAATCTCACGCGCAGAAGGCATAGCTTTATCCGCGCCCTCGCCGACCACCAAAGGTAGGTCCGCCCGCACCATCCGGCGCGGCACTTCGGCCACGCGGATACCGCCTTCATCCAGCAGGTATATCCGGTTCAAACTCCGCCAAACCATCGCTGGCACCCGCTCAACAATCACCACCTCCAGCACGCCATCCTCAAAGCGCACCGAGGCTGATTTAACCGCCGCCAGCCCCTCAACCGTGGCCCGCAGCGCTGCGAGGTCTGTATCCAGCACACTCACAGGCAGCTCCAGCGCCATGATTCCCAAAATCTGGCGCTGCAAATCAGCCGAACCAACGGGAATCTCCACCTGCTCAACCATCAACTCTGGCCGCGCGGCCACGGTAGTGCGCAAGGCTTGATATTGCGCCACAACCCAGCCCGAAACCGTGGGGCTTTGCCAACCGCCATAAATCGCTAATAGCAGTGCAAAAAGCGGCATCCACACTTGCACCAAGGCCCTGAACCAGTGGGTCAGCCACAGCCGCTCCAAGCGATAGCCAAGTTTGCTTGGCGGCCGCTCCTTACGCTTTGGCTCTATCTTTACAGGCGCCAAATCATGCGCCACCACCATATCCCGCCGCTCTGCTACCAAGCTCATACCGCACCCTCCACGAGGGCCGCGCAGAGGCTGGCGAAATCGAGGCCATTATGGGCCGCCTGCTCGGGCGCCAGCGAGGTCGCCGTCATCCCCGGTTGCGTATTTACTTCAAGAATAAACAGGCCCGCGAGGCCCCGCACCTCATCCCACCGGAAATCAGCGCGGCTAAGCCCCTTGCAGCCCAGCGCCGTGTGCGCCCGTTCGGCATAATCCAAACAGGCCGCATAAATCTCGGCAGGTAGGCGCGCTGGAATGATATGCTCCGAACCGCCCTCGCTATACTTGGCCGCGTAATCATACCAGCCGCTCACGATGATATCCGTCACCGCCTGCGCCTTACCATCCAGCACCGCCACAGAAAGCTCCCGCCCCGCCACATAGGCCTCGACCATCACCTCGCTTGGCATTTCAGGCCCAAGCTGCGGGGGGGTATCGCCGTTTTTCACAAGATAAATCCCAACGGATGACCCCTCATTATTGGGCTTCACCACATAAGGTGCCGGCATCACATGCCCCGCCCGCACCGCCTCGGCGGAGGCTATCAGGCTTTCCGCAACCGGAATCCCCGCCGCCGCAAACACCCGCTTGCTCGCCGCCTTATCCATCGCCAAAGCCGAGGCCAGCACGCCGGAATGGGTGTAGCGATACCCCAGCCACTCCAGCAAACCCTGCACACAGCCATCCTCGCCAAACCGCCCATGTAGCGCGTTAAAAACAATTTCTGGGTTGGCCGCCCGCAGCCGCGCGGCCAGATCAACGCCCGCGTCGATCTCGCATACCTCATAGCCTTTTTCCCGCAAAGCAGTTGCGCAGGCCGCGCCCGAATCCAAAGACACCTCGCGCTCAGCCGAAGTGCCACCTTTTAATACTGCGATGCGGCTTACTGTCCTGCTCGACATAGCCACCTCAAGCCCCATTTGCGGGGTTATTTATTGCGGGGTTTTCCCCGTCATAACCACCCTACCCCACCTGATTCGTTTTGGGAATAGTTTTCTTGCGCGGACGCAGCGTAACCCGTAGGGCGGGCTTCAGCCCGCCACCCCGTAGGGCGGGCTTCAGCCCGCCACCCCGTAGGGTGCGTGGTCCCCCACGCACCCAATTTTAACCAATTATCGAAAACACAGTATAGAACAACGCGACCAAACCAGAAACATGAACCAGAACCTCGCTTGCCTCATACAGCGGATTTTTCTTGAGCTTCTTAACCGCATCCTCAAGCCGAACCATCAAGCTCACTTTTGCAACGCGGTTTGCGATACGCATGGCGGGGTCGGGTGCGGGCAATGGCGGCGCACCATCTGGTGGCGGGCCAATCGCATCATTGAGCAAGCGCCTAAAGTCGCCCTCGAACTGCTCCCGCAAATCTGCCCGCAGAATAGGCTTGATCGCCTCAAGCCCATCTTCCAACGTGGTTTTCTCTTCGGGCGTCAGTTCCCGTGCCGCCTGCCGTGCGCGAATGGCACGGTTTTCGGCGATCTCGGGGTTCATTGCCCGAATATCAAGCGCCCCCTGTCTGCAAGAGTTTATCAAGCTCAAAATCACAGGGGTGTCAGGCAACCACTCGCTAGCAATTTGGCTGCGCAAGCTTCCTGCAACCTCGACCAAATCCATTTCTACACGCTCGGGGTCGCTGTGATATTTGCTAAACAAATCTCGCAGAATACTGGATTCCAAAGATTCTTCCGTCAACCCGTTCGCGTTGAGCGCCCGGTCGAGCGCGTCTTTTATGCGCTGTAGGTGGACCGTGAGGAGGTCAGGTCGCTTCGCCTCTATTGGCTCTGCAAACACTTCACCACTGTCGCTTTCTATGCAGAGCTTCTCGCTTAAGGGGGTCACATCCCGCAAATACCCCGCCTCAATTCCCGCAATCAGCCCGTTTACATGCGCTGGCCCCTGCTTCCAGTCCTCCGGCTTGATCCGCGCAATTTTTACCAGCAGCGCACAGGGGAACGGCCTGCCTGCCAGCGCGGCCTCATACCATTTTATCCAAAAAGACCAATCCTCAGGGTCCGCCACCATCAGCGCCTGCGCATCCTGCCAAAACTGGGCCAGCGGGTTTTGTGCCCCTTCCCACAGCGGCAGATGCGCAATCGCCCCCCCCGCATCAAGCGCTGCACAATCTGCCCGCAGAGAGGCCCAAGCGTCGGCGGCGGAGGCGGCGTCGGAGGCGGAGGCGGAGGCGGCGTAGGAGGCGGAGGCGGCGTAGGAGGCGGAGGCGGCGTCGGAGGCGGAGGCGGCGTCGGAGGCGGCGTAGGAGGCGGAGGCGGCGTCGGAGGCGGAGGCGGAGGCGGAGGCGGCGTAGGAGGCGGAGGCGGCGTAGGAGGCGG
>JAJRRX010000203.1 GCA_024279075.1 Alphaproteobacteria bacterium
GCTGTGCTCCGCAATTAAGGGGTGGGGATAGCCGCTCTATAGGGGCAACGCGCGGCTTAAGCAATGATTCCGTGCTGTGGCACTTGAAACAAGGGGCGCGGGGTGGTTATCTACAAAGTAACAGTAATGCTTTAGGAGCCATAAACATGTCTAGCTTTGATGACCGTGAAAGCGCTTTTGAGAACAAATTTGCCCATGATGCGGAAACGCAATTCAAAATTGACGCCCGCCGCAACAAGCTGGCAGGCCTTTGGGCCGCTGAATTACTTGGGAAAACTGCCGAAGAGGCTGCGGCATATGCAGTGGAGGTCATCAAATCCGACTTTGAAGAAGCTGGCGACGAGGACGTGATCCGCAAACTCGCGGCTGATTTGGCGGGCAAAGCAGATGATGCCACCATTCGCGCCAAACTGGCCGAGTGTGCGACAAAAGCGACCGAGGAAATCACACAAGGCTAGTGTTGATCTTGATCAAGGTTTAATGGGCCGGAGTGGGATACACCTCGGCCCAAGTTATTTGGACAGGAGAAAAACCATGCTGAGAATTGCATCGCTGATTTATACCGTGGCCAGCGCCACGGTGATGGGTATATTTATTATTATCGCGCTGGCATCGGGGTTTGACACGCTTAAGTATGTGGTGATCGCCGTGGTTGCTGGGGCGATTGTGGCCATTCCGGTTTCCTATTTTATCGCCAAAGCGATTAAGGAAATGGGGTAAGGAATTCCTCCTGATAGCTAAACTGATTATCCACGTCAAAGCTTTGCTTTGGCGTGTTTTTTTTGTGCGGTGCAAAAAAATTTGAGATTTGATTGAGATCATATCGTCGGGCGTATGAATGGGTATTTAAGCATTGAAACACCTAAAGGAGGTTGTGATGGCTTATAAAGATGTGCTGGTTCACTTGGATGATAGTGATGTTTGTGCCGCCCGCGTAGATGCGGCTGTGGCGTTGGCAAAGCGTGAAGGGGCGCGGGTCACGGGGCTAGCGATGGCACTGGAATCAACGATATCTACCTATATCGGCATAGATTTTCCCGCCAGCCTCACGGAGGCGCAGGCGGAGATCGTAAAGAGATCTGCCGAGCGGGCGGTGGCTAAATTTGAAGCGGTGGCAGAGGCAGAAGGTGTCGAGTTCGCTGTGCGCGTGGTGAAATGCCCTGCAACAAAAGCCGCCTCAAGGCTGGCGTTTTTTGCCCGCCATGCGGACCTGATTTTTGTGGGCCAACCCAACCCTGATTCGGCGGGCCGCGCTTTTCAGGAGGCGCTGCTAGAGGCGGTGCTGCACACCTCCGGCCGCCCTGTATATGTGGTGCCATATATCGGCCGTTTTGAGCGTAAAATCCGCCGCGCGGTAATCGCATGGGACGGAAGCAAAAAAGCGGTGCGCGCGGTGAATGACGCCATTCCGATGCTGATCGCGCGGGATGAAGTGGACGTGCTGGTGGTGAACCCGAAAAAACGCAGCGATGAGTTTGGCGGGCAGCAAGGCGAAAATCTCGTGGACCATCTGGCGCGCTACGGGATTAACGCTAAGGTGGTTGAGCGCACTCACCCCGAAGTGGGTGTTGATACCGTAATTTTGAACCACATCGCCGATACGGGTGCTGACCTGCTAGTGATGGGCGCGTTCGGCCATTCCCGCCTACGTGAAAAAGCCTTTGGCGGAGTCACCAACGCAATTTTGCACCAAATGACATCCCCTGTGATGATGTCAGAATAACCATAGCGGCGCGTCTGGCTTTGCTTTGTTTGGCGAGGCCGCTCTCGCGCCGCGCTGCACCCTTTGTGCTTGTGGCAGGCTCTGGTTCGCTTGCCGAAATCGTTGCGTTTCCAGCGCGGCGCGGGTGCAATCTCGCCCCAAGCAAGGTGGTCGACGCGCCGCCACTGCGTCGCACACGCATTTTTTCCGAAGGGAAAAAGCCGCCCGCAGGGCGTATGGGGCCTCTCAGCCAAACACACGCTTAAAGATCGTATCCACATGTTTTGTGTGATAGCCAAGATCAAATTTATCCTCGATTTCCGCATCCGTCATCACGGCGGTCACTTCCGGGTCGGCTTTCAATTCCGTCATGAAATCCGCGCCTTCTTCCCAGACCCGCATAGCGTTGCGCTGCACGAGGCGGTAGCTATCTTCCCTTGAGAGCCCCTTTTGGGTGAGTTCCAAAAGCACCCGTTGCGAGTGCACAAGCCCCTGAAATTTGTTCATATTGGCCAGCATGTTATCGGGATAAATCACAAGCTTATCCACCAGCCCTGTGAGGCGCCCAAGGGCGAAGTCAAGGGTGATGGTGGTATCTGGTCCAATGTTGCGTTCCACGGATGAATGCGAAATATCACGCTCGTGCCAGAGCGTCACATTCTCCAACGCGGGCACCACGGCCATGCGCACCAACCGCGCGAGGCCTGTGAGGTTTTCGCTGAGAACAGGGTTGCGCTTGTGCGGCATCGCTGAAGAGCCCTTCTGCCCCTCGGAGAAAAACTCCTCGGCTTCAAGCACCTCGGTGCGCTGCATATGCCGAATTTCGGTGGAAATGTTTTCGATCGACGCCCCAACAACCCCGAGCGCCGCGAAAAATGCCGCATGGCGATCCCGCGGGATAACTTGGGTGGAAATCGGCTCTGGTGTTAGGCCAAGCTCGGCGCACACGTGTTCTTCCACGCTTGGGTCAATATTTGCAAAGGTGCCAATAGCGCCCGAAAGCGCCCCTGTGGCAATCTCGGCCCGCGCCACCAATAGCCGCGCACGGTTGCGGTCCATCTCGGCATAAAAGCGCGCGAAGGTAAGGCCCATGGTGGTTGGTTCGGCATGGATGCCGTGGCTGCGGCCAATGCGGACGGTCATTTTATGCTCTAGCGCGCGGCGTTTCAGGGCCTCCAACAGCGCGTCCATATCGGCGATCAGCAGGTCTGCGGCGCGGGTGAGCTGCACGTTGAAGCAGGTGTCAAGCACGTCTGAGCTTGTCATTCCCTGATGCACAAAGCGGGCCTCATCATTGCCAACAATATCAGCGAGATGCGTCAAGAAGGCGATGACGTCATGCTTGGTGACGGCCTCGATGGCATCAATCTTGGCCACGTCAAAATCCACATCCTTGGCGGTCCAAAGCGCATCGGCATTGGCCTGCGGGATAACGCCTAGCTTGGCTTGCGCGTCCGAAGCATGGGCCTCGATCTCAAACCAAATGCGAAACTTGGTCGCGGCAGACCAGATGGAAACCATTTCAGGACGGGAATAGCGGGGAATCATGGCATGGCCTTTGGCTAAGGAATGATGGGGCTTGGTAGCGGGTAAAGCCGAATTTCTCAAGAGGGAAGGGTGCGTTTAAGGGCCACGGTGGCGGCGGGGCAGCTTTGGTGCGTAGGGCGAGACCGTCTGCGTGCCAGACTGGAACTTTATGGGGCGGCGGGAAATAACCGCGTTATTCCTGCCGCCGCGCCGCGCGCATTTGCAGGGTCCAGCGTCATAGGAATATATTCCGAGCGCCGCCAGATCACCGAGAGATCATCATAATATCGCGAAAGCAAATGGCCAGATTGGCCGGTGGCGGCAATATATACCGAATTGTCAGGGTTATCAAAATCGACCACCATCCGAAAGCCGGCGGCATGGATATTAGTGTATGGAGCAGCGCCTGTGCTTCTCGTCTGCCCGCGCAGAAGCGTGTTATCCCCGCCCGGCGTTTCTTGGTAAATATTGGCAAACCAACTCACCAATGGTACTCGCCCAAGGGTTTTATTCTCCTGAAATGCCAAATGCGCCGCGCCCCAGCGCCAGCGGTTAATATCACTGCCATAATCGCGCACCAGCTCTTGCAGCGCATCATCCAGCGCTACCGAGGCAATCTGTTCGCAGCTTTCACGCTCCAAGCTTGGGCCAACATCACACCAGATCGAGGCACCATTTATATCGCGATATACACGCTCAATAAAGAGCGGGTTAATGCGGGTTATCTCGGCTGACAACTGACCAAGATCATCCGCCACCAACCGCCGTTGCAGTGCGCGTACCCATGCGGCATAAATCAGTGGTTCAGGGTCATGCTGGCCCATATCGCCGTTCCATTGCGAAAGCAGGCCAAGCGCCTCGCGCCGCCGCGCACGGTGAGTGCCGGGGGTGGCGTCTTGGTCCGCCAGCCACAGGTTTTGCCCCATGAGCGGTAAAAGCGTGCGGGCCGAAATGGAAACCGTGTCGGTTTGGATCGCGACAAAGCTGCTTTGGGTGTGAAACTGGCGGGCATTAAGCAGGGCTGTGGCGCGTTTTATGCGCTGGGTATCGCCCCAGTCAAAGCTGAAATGCTGCGGGAAAGCACCCGTTGGCAGCGCATTATTTGTATTCACCACCACGCCGCTTTCTGGGTTTTCCACCAATGGGTTTTTGCTGAAGGGGCTAAACCCCTGCCATGCGTTTACCTCCAGCCAGCCTTGCGCTGGAATGCGCCCCAAGGTTTCGTTTTCAGCCCGTCGAAGCGGCACCCTCCCAGCGGTCACGATGGCGATATTCTCGCGGTCCGCCAATGTTATATTACTCGAAGGGGCCACCATATTAGCCAAGGCGTCGCGCCCCTCGACAACCGATTGCGCGCGCATCAAATCCATTGCCGCTTGAATGGAGCGGTCCTCTTCTACAAGCCCGGTCCATGCAAGTGTAAACAGGTGGCCTTCGGGCTGAATTTGCGCGCTGCCAAAGGCCCCCTCGGGCAGCACAGGGCGGTTTGATGCCCAGCGCAGAGTATAGCTTACCGAAGGTTGGTCCTTCACAGGTATAATCGTTGGCTTGGTCGTAAATTCTATCGCGCCATCTTCGGTTAAATACTGGTTTTGGTTCTGCGGGTTAAGACGCTCAAGGAATAAGTCTTGGTCATCCAAATAGCTGGCCGTCAGCCCCCATGCGAGGTTTCCATTGCGCCCTATCAACACCGCCGGAATGCCCGGAATAGTCGCCCCGATCACACCACCACTCTCTAGCTCCAACCTTGCCAACATCCAGATACCGGGGGTGGAGAGGCCCAAATGCGGGTCACTGGCCAAGAGCGTGCCGCCACTGGCGGAGCGCGCGCCCGAGGCCGCAAATGCGTTTGAGGCGCCGGCCAAACCAATGGGTGGAACTGGGGAATATGTTGGGGCCGGAGCGCCCGAAGCCACGGTTAAGCGCGAGGCTGGAAACAGGGCGGAGAACTGCGGCACATCTGTGCTCGGTGCTTCCACGGCGTCGGGCAGAATATCCGCAATCCGCTCGGGCGGAATGCGAAAGGAAAGCTTGGCGCGCAGCACTTCCAAGCTGGCTTTATCGCTGGTTTGCAGGGCCATGAGCTTGATCAGAGCAATGCTGTCAGCCGCGCTCCAAGGCGCGATGGCGTTATCAAACAGGAAGAATTCCGGCGCGCCACGGCCCAATGCCTGAGCCCGCACATTGGCCACCCACGCATTCACCCCCGCCGCATAGGCATTCAGGAGCGCCAGTGTTTCGGGGGTTTGCACCATCACTGCCCGCTGTGAGATCGCGTAAATATCCAGCGACCGCAACAGCTTATCGCTTTCCAA
>JAJRRX010000204.1 GCA_024279075.1 Alphaproteobacteria bacterium
AACAGCACCAGAGGGCGATTGGTCCGACGTCAGCCTGATTGACTATAACATCCGCGCCGAGCGTATGGGCTGGTTGCCATCTGCCCCGCAGCTGAAAACCAACCCGCTTGAGGTCGGTAAGGCCATCAAGGAATCGGGTAAAACCGCCGCTGAATATGTGGCTGAAAAGCTGGTTTCCGGCGATTTGGAAATGTCCTGCGAGGACCCGGACAACGAGGCCAACTGGCCGCGCAACCTGTTTGTGTGGCGCTCCAACCTATTGGGGTCCTCGGGCAAAGGCCACGAATACTTCATCAAGCACCTGCTTGGCACCGATAACGGGGTGATGGGCAAAAACCTTGGCGAAGAAGGGGGCCGGATGCCCAAAGAGGCGAAATGGCACGAGGACGCGCCGGAGGGCAAGCTTGACCTGTTGGTCACGATTGATTTCCGCATGTCCACCACCGCCGTTTACTCCGACATCGTGCTGCCAACAGCCAGCTGGTATGAAAAGGATGACATGAACACCAGCGACATGCACCCCTTCATCCACCCGCTGCAAGCCGCCGTCGACCCTGCTTATGAAAGCCGGAGCGACTGGGAGATCTTCAAAGGCCTCGCCAAGAAGCTCTCGGAGGTTGCACCAGAAATCCTCGGCGTAGAAACCGACGTGGTCCAACTGCCGCTCCTGCACGATACCCCGATGGAGATCGCGCAAGACCAAGTGAAGGACTGGAAGAAGGGCGAATGTGAGCTGATCCCTGGTAAAACCGCGCCGAATTATATCGCCGTTGAGCGGGATTATTCGCAGATCTACGATAAGTTCACCTCGGTCGGTCCCCTCTTGGACAAATTAGGCAATGGCGGCAAAGGCATCAACTGGAACACCAATATCGAGGTGCAGCACTTGCGCGACCTCAATGGGGTGGTGCTGGAAGATACCGTGGCCAAAGGCATGCCAAAGCTCGACACCGCCATCGACGCCTGCGAGATGATTTTGATGCTGGCACCAGAAACCAACGGTGAAGTGGCCGTGAAGGCGTGGCACGAACTTGAGAAAGCCACGGGGCGCGAGCATGCGCACTTGGCCCTGCCCAAAGAGGACGAGAAAATCCGCTTTAGAGATATTGCCGCCCAGCCGCGCAAGATCATTTCTTCGCCCACTTGGTCGGGTATTGAAAGCGAGCATGTGAGCTATAATGCGGGCTATACCAACGTGCATGAGCTGATCCCGTGGCGCACCCTTACGGGCCGTCAGCAGCTTTACCAAGACCACCTGTGGATGCTGGCCTTTGGCGAGGGTTTCTGTAGCTATCGGCCTCCGGTAGACCTGAAAACCACCAAGGGGGATTATAACACCGAGGAAGGCCAGCCGCATGTTGTGCTGAACTTCATCACCCCGCATCAGAAATGGGGCATTCACTCGACCTATTCCGACAACCTCCACATGCTGACGCTCAATCGCGGTGGCCCTGTGGTCTGGGTCTCGGAAGTGGACGCGAAAACGGCGGGCCTTGAGGATAACGACTGGGTGGAAGCCTATAACGCCAATGGCGCGCTTGTGGCACGGGTGGTTGTTTCCCAACGCATGAAGCAGGGCACCATTTATATGTATCACGCGCAAGAAAAGATCGTGAACACCCCCGGCTCGCAAAAAACCGGCATCAGGGGCGGTATCCATAATTCGGTCACCCGCACCACGCTGAAGCCCACCCACATGATCGGGGGTTATGCCCAGCAATCCTACGGGTTCAATTACTACGGCACGGTTGGCTCCAACCGCGACGAATTTGTGATTGTCCGCAAAATGAACAAGGTCGACTGGCTCGACACCCCAGTAAAAACGGAGGCCGCAGAATGAAAATCCGCGCACAAATAGGCATGGTGTTGAACCTTGATAAATGTATCGGGTGCCACACCTGCTCCGTGACCTGCAAAAACGTCTGGACCTCTCGCGAGGGCGTCGAATATGCATGGTTTAATAACGTAGAAACCAAGCCCGGCATTGGCTACCCGAAAGATTGGGAAAACCAAGTCAAGTGGAATGGCGGCTGGGAGCGGACCAAAAAAGGCACGCTCCAGCCCAAGCAGGGCAGCAAATGGCGGATATTGGCCAAGATTTTCGGCAACCCGAGCCTGCCGGAAATTGACGACTATTACGAGCCATATACCTTTGATTACGACCACCTGAAATCGGCCCCCGATATGCCCGCCTTCCCCACCGCGCGCCCGCGCTCGGTGATTACCGGCGAGCGGATGGAAAAGATCGTTGGCGGCCCAAACTGGGAGGAAATTCTGGGGGGCGAGTTTGAAAAGCGCTCCAAGGATTACAATTTTGAAGGCATTCAAAAGGAGATCTACGGCGAATACGAAAATACATTTATGATGTATTTGCCCCGCCTTTGCGAGCATTGCCTAAACCCGACCTGCGTGGCCTCTTGCCCGTCTGGCGCGATTTACAAGCGCGAGGAAGACGGCATTGTGCTGATTGACCAAGAGACCTGTCGCGGCTGGCGCATGTGCGTATCCGGCTGCCCCTATAAGAAGGTTTATTACAACTGGGAAAGTGGCAAATCAGAGAAATGCACATTCTGCTATCCGCGCATTGAAAGCGGATTGCCAACCGTGTGTTCGGAAACTTGTGTGGGGCGTATTCGCTACCTTGGCGTGATCTTGTATGACGCCGACCGGATTGAGGAAATGGCCAATACGGCTGACGAAAAGGATCTTTACGAATCCCAGCTCAGCATGTTCCTTGACCCGAACGACCCTGCTGTAGCGGCGCAAGCGCTGGCTGACGGCGTGCCGCATGACTGGATTGAGGCCGCGAAAAGGTCGCCGGTTTACAAGATGGCGATCGACTGGAAAATCGCCTTCCCGCTGCACCCGGAGTATCGCACCCTGCCAATGGTTTGGTATATCCCGCCGCTTTCGCCGATTCAGAACGCAGCAGAGGCCGGTGCCATTGGCATTGACCGCGATATGCCGGACGTGAAATCGCTGCGTATTCCCGTGCGCTACCTCGCCAATATGCTTACGGCAGGCGATGAAGCCCCCGTGGTAACCGCCCTTGAGCGGATGCTGGCGATGCGCGCCTATATGCGGTCCAAAACGGTGGACGGCGTGATTGATGAAGCTATCGCCGAGCGCGTGGGCATGACCCCCGAGCTGATCGAGGACATGTATCACATCATGGCGATTGCGAACTATGAAGACCGCTTTGTGGTGCCAACTTCGCACCGTGAAACCAACGAGGAGGCTATGGACATCCGCACGGGCTGTGGCTTCACCGATGGCAATGGCTGCTCGACAGGCATTTCCAAAGGCAGCATGTTTGGCGGCGGCAAGAAAGACAAAGGCTTTGTCGTTCCGGCCATGCCCGCAGCCGCTCGGGAGGTGTTTTGATGCATATGCCGATCAAAGCCATTTCGGCTCTGCTGAGCTACCCAACCGAGGAGCTACAGCAGGCTGGCGGCGAGCTAAAAGACGCTTTGCAGCAGGGAAACCTGCTGCAAGAGGCCACAATAGTGGAGCTGGGCATGCTGATAGATACGCTGGCAAGCAGCGATATCTATGACCTGCAAGAAACCTATGTCGCCCTGTTTGACCGCTCCAAAACCCTGAGCCTCAACCTGTTTGAGCATGTGCACGGCGAAAGCCGTGATCGTGGCGGCGCGATGGTGGACCTTGTGGAAAACTACCGTGCAGCGGGCTTTGAGCCGCAAAGCTCGGAGCTGCCAGACCACCTTCCGGTGCTGCTGGAGTTCCTTGCGATGCGCCCGATTGAAGAGGCCCGCGAAGTGCTGGCTGACGCGGCGCATATTCTGGAGGGCATCGCGGTGCGGCTCAACCGCCGGGAAAGCGGCTATGCGCCATTGTTTACCGCGCTGGCAGAAATCTCGGGGGCACAGGCAGATAAAACCGCGCTGGCGGAATTGCTCGCCGTAAAGGACGACGACCCTGACGACCTGGAGGCCTTGGACGAGGTTTGGGAAGAAAGCGAAGTGACCTTTGCGCCCGACCCGAATGCTGGCTGCCCGCAAGTGCGCGACATGCTGAGCCAAATGGACACCCCCCGCAACCAGCCGCCTTCGGCGCTAAATTAAGGAGATTTGGTCATGAACCAATTTTTGTTCGGAACTTACCCCTATATCGCGTTGGCGGTGCTGGCCATCGGCTCCATCGCCCGCTATGAGCGCGACCCTTTTACTTGGAAATCATCCTCTAGCCAGCTGTTGCGCAGGAAGCAACTTATTGTTGGCTCGGTGCTGTTTCACGTTGGTGTTTTGGTCATTTTCTTTGGCCATCTCGGTGGCTTGCTAACGCCGATCTGGATTTTCGACGCGCTCGGCATTAGCCACACCGCCAAGCAAATCCTCGCCATTACGGCTGGCGGTATCGCTGGTGTGATGGCGCTGATCGGCGGGCTGATGCTGGTGACGCGGCGCCTGATGGACCCGCGCATTCGTAAAAACTCAAGCTTTTGGGATATCACAATCTTGATTTTGCTCTTGGTGCAGCTCACGCTGGGCCTCAGCTCGATAGTGATCTCGCTGCAAAACCTTGACGGCCACGAAATGACCCTGCTGATGAGCTGGGCGCAAGGGATCTTCTACTTTGATCCCGCGGCAGCAAGCTATATTGAGGAAACCTCTATTATCTTCAAAATGCACATCTTTCTGGGTTTGACGATCTTCCTGATCTTCCCGTTCACCCGCTTGGTGCACATGCTAAGCGCCCCCGTCCGCTACATCACCCCGTGGCGCAAGGGCTACCAGATTGTGCGCTCTCGGAAAGGAGCCAACAAATGAAAAAGCCATTGATGCCGGATGTTTCGGTCAACGGTGTTGAAATCTCTGCCGCGGAAATCGCGGCAGAGGCGCAAAACCATAACGCCCCGAAGGACAAGCCCGGCTGGGCCTGGAAAAACGGCGCGCGGGCGTTGGTAATCCGGGAGCTGCTAATGCAGGAAGCGCGCAAGCGGGACCTGCAACCAGCTCCCAAAGAGCTGGAACCGAGCAAGGTGGAAACCGAGGACGAATCCCTCATCCGCCTGCTGCTGGAGCTGGCCGTGGTGCCGGAAACGCCCGCGGCGGACGAGGTCGCCAAGGTGTATGCCGAGCACCCCGACATGTTCCGCGCCCCGACGCTTTACGAGCCAACCCACATCCTCTTTGCCGCTGACCCCAGCAACACCGAGGCCCGTGAGGCGGCCTATAAAAAAGCCGAGGCGGCGTTGGTAACCCTGCAAAAGCAACCAAACGCCTTTGGCACCTTGGCGCGGGAAATCTCCGATTGCCCCTCTAAGGAAAACGGCGGCCAGCTTGGCCAGATGGTTTCGGGTGATACCGTGCCGGAGTTCGAGCGCGCCATGGATGCGCTGGAAGTTGGCCAGCTTTGCCTCGCCCCCGTGCCCACCCGCTACGGCATCCACCTGCTGCGGCTCGATGCCAAGGCTGTGGGTGAGGTGCTGCCGTTTGAGGCCGTTAAAGCGCAAATCACCGAGATGGTTGAAAAGGCCAACTGGGCCAAAGCTGCCAATGGTTTTGTTGAAACCTTGGTGCAAAATGCCAGTATTACCGGCATAAAAATGGCCGCTTAAAAGTCAGCGCGCCGCCTCGGGTTCTGTGTTCAACCCGAGGCGACACGCTCTTTTTTTTGGTCGATAATCCTCAATTACACTTGTATCCAGCTCTTGGCTTTGCGCATATATGTAGCGGCGGCGCATGGCGCGCCTAACCCATAAGGATACGCTCAATGCAACTGGCGCTGGAAGTTTTGCAAATCATTGCGCCGGTCATTCTGCTGGCGGGCATTGGCTTTGCGTGGGCAGCGCTCGGGTTTGAGTATAAGGTGCAGTTTGTCACGCGCCTGACCATGAACCTCTCGGTGCCGGCGCTTATTTTCACCGCTTTGGTTAAAACCGAAATAGACCCTGACGCCCTTAAAAT
Source organism: Alphaproteobacteria bacterium (assembly GCA_024279075.1). Taxonomy (GTDB): domain Bacteria; phylum Pseudomonadota; class Alphaproteobacteria; order Rhodobacterales; family Rhodobacteraceae; genus UBA3077. Next base: position 5,931 of record JAJRRX010000204.1, read on the forward strand.
AACCGCCCTTTCAGCGGCGCTGGCCTATCTGGGGGTGGCGCTGGTTTCGGTTATTTTGCTGCGTATCGGCCGCCTCAACCAGCGCACATTTCTGGCCCCGCTGGTGTTTGGCAATACCGGTAACTTGGGCCTGCCACTCGCATTTTTTGCCTTTGGGCAGGTTGGTTTTGATTACGCGGTGGTGGTTTTCGCAGTAATGGCGTTTCTCTCCTTCACCCTCGGGGTTTGGCTGGTTTCGGGCCACGGCTCACCGCTTTCAGCGCTCAAGCAACCGATTGTTTGGGCCACGGTGCTTGGCTCGGTGTTTCTGGCCAATGGCTGGGCCTTGCCAACATGGAGCATGAACACCCTCGAGCTGCTTGGCCAAATCGCCATTCCGCTGATGCTGATCACGCTCGGGGTGGCCATAACCCGCCTTAAACCGGCATCTTTAGGCCGTGCTTTTGGCCTGTCACTGCTTAAGCTGGTGATCTGCGTGACGGTGCCGGCAGCCGTTGGCATTTGGCTGGGCTTGCCTGAAATTGCCTTCGCGGCGCTGGTGGTTCAGGTTGCCACCCCCGTGGCCGTTACCTCCTATATGCTAGCCGAGAAATACGGCGCTGACGCGGCAGAAGTGGCAGGGCTGGTTGTGGTGTCCACCTTGCTCTCGGTGCTCGCTTTACCGCTCATTCTCGCCTTTGTGTTGTAACCCCCCTTGATTTCACGGCCCTTTTCGGGCTTGATAGGGGAAAATATAATAAAAGCAGTATATATCGAGTCAGGCCTATGCGTAAAACCGCCATCTTTTTGGTGCTTATTCTCGCCTCATGTGTGCGAGAAAGCCAGCCCCCTATGCGGCAGGATGATGCCTGCTCTATCCTTGACCAACGCCCCGGTTGGCTG
>JAJRRX010000205.1 GCA_024279075.1 Alphaproteobacteria bacterium
ATGCGAGGCTTCTTGGTCTCCGGGCCATGGCGGCATAGTGATGCAGATGAACTTCAAATCAACATCCCCTATATTTCTATACTGAAACGCCGTGCCAACCGGAATGTCAATTGACACTCCAGTTTCTAGCCGCGTTACCCGTTCTTCCTGCGCATCCTTGCGCCAAATTTCACCAATGCCCTCAAGCACAAACCAAAATTCGCTCACGGTTGCATGAATCGTCGCGCGGTTAATTTGGCGTGGCGGCACGGTGCTATGAATCATATTGCCCGTGCTACCATCCATAATAAACCGAATATCCGCCCCCGCCGGAGAGCGCGCATCCGGCTTGGGCATAAGCTTGGTTTCCTTCATAGCTTCGCCTTACCCGTTTACATCCACCACAACCCGACCCTTAACTTGCCCCTTCAGAATGGCGCGGCCAAGCGTGGGCAGGTCGGCCAAAACGGCAGGCTGGATCATGGCCTCCAACTTATCCATCGGCAAGTCAGCCGCGATCCGCTCCCATCCCCGCAGGCGGTTTTCATATGGTTGCATCACGCTATCAATGCCCAGCAGGTTCACACCCCGCAGCAAAAACGGAATCACCGTTGCTGGCAGGCCCATGCCTCCCGCAAGGCCTACAGCGGCAACGGAGGCTCCATATTTCATCTGCCCCAACACCCGCGCCAGCATATCGCCGCCCACGGCATCAATGCAGCCCGCCCAAGTTTCAGCCTCCAACGGGCGCTTGGTGGTTTCGTTAATCTCTTCTCGTGCCACGATCTGGCTGGCCCCGAGGCTTTTCAGATAATCCGCGGCCTCAGGCCGGCCTGTAACCGCCGCCACTTCATAGCCTTTTGCTGCCAAAATCGCTGTCGCCACCGAGCCAACACCGCCCGCAGCCCCTGTTACCAAAACCGGCCCGTTGCCAACCACAAGCCCGTGGTCTTCCAGTGCCATTACCGCCAACATGGCCGTAAAACCCGCCGTGCCAACCGCCATCGCTTGGCGGGTATCTAGCCCGTTAGGCAGCGGTACCAGCCAATCGGCCTTCACCCGCGCCTTTTGCGCATAGCCGCCCCAATGGGCCTCGCCCACGCGCCAGCCGGTGAGCACCACCTTGTCCCCCGCCTTATAGCGCGGGTCATCCGATGCCTCGACCGTGCCCGCAAAATCAATCCCCGGCACATGGGGATAATTGCGCACCAAGCCGCCGCCGGGGCCGATGCAAAGCCCGTCCTTATAGTTCACCGTGGAATAGTCCACCGCCACCAGCACCTCGCCCTCTGGGAGGTCCTCAACTGAAATCTGCTCAACTTGAGCCGAGGTTTTACCCTCGTCATTTTTTCGAACCATCAAAGCGTTAAACATAGTATTCTCCTATTCCATAAACGGAAGGTCAGTGTCATCGGGGCGCGCGCCAGCGGCGGTGAGCATGGCATGCACCTGCCCGCGATGGTGGGTTTGGTGGTTGAATATCTGCATCACGCAGATCGCGCGCGGTTTCACAAAATCGCGCTTAAGCGCGGCGGAATACCAAGCAAAATCCCCCTGCAAGGCCTCAGGCTGCACCCGCGTGCCCCAGTCAATAAGCCGTGCATCCGCCTCCACCCGCGCCCGCTTAAGCTCGCTCCAATCCGTGATGGACCCACCGCTATCACCAATCGGCGCGTCCGGCGGTGTCCAGCCATCAAAGCGGCTCATCCAAAGGGTATCACCCCACAATATATGCGCCAGTGTGTTGTGGATGGAGCCAAAGAACGCCCCACGATCCTGCTTTCGCGCCGCCTCGTCCAGCGTGTCCGCTGCGCCATAAAGATTGCGGTTTTGCCACGCATTATAGCGCGCCATGGTTTGCACATAGGCGGGCGTAATCATTCGCCATAGCCCTTGGGCACGGGCAAGTCCGGCAGCCCCTCGGCCCGCTTTTGCAAGGCCCGCCCAATCACCACACGGCTAATCTCGGTCGTGCCATCTACAATCCGCAGCATTTGGCTGAGGCGGCTGAGCCTATCCATGCCATACTGCGCCAGCAAGCCGCTGCCACCCATTACTTGCGTGCAAGTATTAGCCGCGCGCACCGCCGCATCCGGCACAAACTTTTTCGCATGCGCCGCCATCACCGGCCCCTCGGGCGTGCCCAGCGCATTCGCCGCCGCTTTGTAAAGCAAGCGCGAGGCCTCTAGGTCCGTCGCTACATCCCCGAGCATCCACTGGATGCCGTCCAGATCAAGGTTCACCCCCTTAAACATCTTGCGGTTCTTGGCATAACTCAGCGCCGTATCCAGCGCGCTTTCGATCAGCCCGCAGCAGCCCGAGGCAATAGAGGTCCGCGCGATGTCAATCGCCATCAGCGCCCCTTGCAGCCCCTGCCCGATCGGCAAAATAATATTCTCCTCGGGCACCACCACATTATCGAGATACATCTCGGCCAGCGGCAAAAAATTATAGGAAGGCGTATCATAAAGCGGCCCAAAGCTTAGGCCGGGGGTGTCTTTTGGAATA
>JAJRRX010000206.1 GCA_024279075.1 Alphaproteobacteria bacterium
CCGCCATGGCTGGCGGGAATACCGCGGGTGCCAAGCAGCAAAATGGAGTTTTTGGTCGGCTCTTGCATTTAACTGTCCTTGATCGCCAGCGCGTGCTGGGTGGTCTGAAACGGGGTTTTGAGGTAATCCGGCAGGGCAAATTCCGTGCGCTCATCGCGGGCAGAAAGCACGGATTGAGCGTAGGAAAGATAGGTTTCATCATGGCGTAGCCCTGCGAAATTAGCGATTTTTCCAGCCATTTCACGGGGGGCTTGGCAAAGGGCCTCATATGGCACATGCAGCGTATCTTCGGGGAAAGCCGCTTTTAGGGCCAGCCCCTCACGCATGGTTACGATCCACTCCACCGCCGCCATAATGCGGTGGTCTTCCAGCGCCAAAAGGGCCTCGGCATGAGGGGCAAGATCAGGGTGTTCAGGGATGATTTGGCTCACCAAAAGCTGCCATTTGCGGCGGTTTGCACCCCACCAATCATGGGTCTCGCCATTGACTTTTTGCCCATGCTGGCCCGACCACCCCTCTATCGAGCCGCAGGTATCCCAGCCATTGCGGGAGAGAAACAAAAAACGAGCATCGGGGAAGATCGCCTTGAGAAACGGGGCGCGAAAGATCATTTCGGGGTATTTATCAACCACGCGGCTGTTAAGTGTGCTGCGCAGGTAAGCCCCGTAAAGCTTATGGGCCTCGCGGCACATTTTGTCGCTTGCATCGCTCCCATCAAGGCGATAGCGGGCGGGTTCGCGGCTATAGCTACCGATCAGATCCTCGCCCTTATGCAGCGCATGCCACAGCGCTTTTGGCTCGTTCAAAAAACCAACATCGCGGTGCATGGAAAGGATGATGCCGAGAATGGTGGTGCCGCTCCGGCCCGTGCCAAGGATGAAGATCGGCGCCTTAACTGCCTTCATTTGTGGCAGGCGTTTTTCCAAGCCAAACAGAGCAAACAGGGCCGGGTTTATCCATTGGCCACGGGTGGTAAGCGGGCGGCCTTCAAACAAAGCATAGCTCAGCAAGCGCGACCAAAGGCGCGTCGGGCGGGTGCGGATATAAGCGCTATCTATCTGGGCGACCATCAGGCTTTCCTTGGCACAAAAAGGCGGCGTTTCAGGGTTTCGCGGATGTTTTTGGTGCGCGAAAGGTTCATCGGCACAGCAAAGAGCAGCTTAACCGCCAAATAGCCAAGGCTCGGCAGTAGGCGCAGGGCAAACTTGCCATTACCCGAGGGCGCATAGCCATTTTGCAACATCTCGCTATGGGCTACCCAATCGCAGCATTTAAGCTCGGTTTTGCTCAGCCCGCCATTGGCCCAGTTTTGCGCGCGGCTCGCATTGATGCCAATTTTATCAGGGAAATCGGTGCCGCTGGAGGAGCCAACTTGCGGCACGTTCAGCATATCCGGCTCATACTCCACGCCGACAAAGGCGCATAGCTCGCGGATATGGGCCTCGGGGGCGGCCAACAGGTCCTCAAACCGTAGAGACACCACCCTCGGATTGGCTTCAAAGTGTTTTGCTTGCCGGCTACAGCTGACCCAGAGTTTGGCGATCAGAATGGGGTGGTAATTGGCCCATGCCCGCAGAGCTTCTTTCAGCGGAATGGTTTTGGCCCCCAAAAACCGCCGCTTCCATTTGTTTTTTTGCGAAATCAGCACATCGCGCGGGTCGCGCACCATGTTAATAATGCGGGCCTCGGGGAAGATATCCAGAATATCCTGCACAAAAAACAAGTAGCGCGGGGTTTGTTCGCAGGGGGTTTGCTTGCCGTTCTCCACGGTTTCCGCCTGCAAAAATGCGCGGTAAAGCGAGATCGGGTCCGTGCCCGCAGCCGCTGCTATAATCGCCTCGGCCTGCGCCTTATACTGCCCTGCCACCACCGGCGCAAAAAAACCATCGCGAGAGGATGTCAGCAGCCGCTCCAGCAACGCCGCGCCGCGCGCGCGGGGCCAATCAGGGCGGGTGCGGATGGTTTCACCGTCCACTTGGTGCTCAAAAAAATGCAGCTCGCCAAAGGTATGCACGTTGGAATTGCGCCCCAAAATACGCCCGAGCATGGTGGTGCCAGAGCGGCTATTGCCAACGATAAATATCATCCGTGCTGCGCCTTAACCCATGCCCATGTTTGGGCCAAACCATCAGTTAGTGCCGTTTCAGCTGCCCAGCCTGTGGCCGCTTGCACTTTGGCAATATCGAGCACCACACGGGGCACATCTATGCCGCGCCCGGGCTTTTTGTTTGGCTGCACATCTTCGCCTGTCACCTCGGCAATGGCTGCAATAATGCCGGCAATACTGTGGCCCTGCCCGCTACCCGCGTTAAACACACCGCTCGCGCCGCTTTCGGCCACGCTCAGGCACAGTTTGGCCAGATCTTCGACATAGATAAAATCGCGCACCACAGAACCATCGCCCCAAAGCTGAATGGGCGCGCCACTGGCGATATTGTGCAAATAGGTGCCAATAACCCCCTGCACCCCGCCATGGCCCTGCCGAGGGCCATAAGGGTTGGAGGCCCGCAC
>JAJRRX010000207.1 GCA_024279075.1 Alphaproteobacteria bacterium
AGCCCCTCGCGGATGCGCATATGCTTGTCCGTGCCTTGGTTTTCCACTCGCAAGCGGCCCTCAAAGCCAAGGCTGAGGCAAACATAGATAAACTCAAGCGTTTCAAGATTATTGGCGGGGTCTTGCTCCATGCGGGCCAGCGGGTCAAAAAACCGATCGCCGCCGTGGGTTTCCTTGTGAAAAGTGCCAACCATGCTCTGTGTGGTCCAGACAGAGCGCCCGCCCCACGGGGTATTCAGCACTACGTCATCGACCGTGGCACACAGCAAATAGCGCGCGATATTCACCTGCTGGGCGGGGACGCCCGCATGCAGGCAGCGCTGCTCAAAAGCTTGAATTTCCTTAACAACCGAATTGCGCAGGGCCGCTGGGTCATTATGCTGGGCGCGGTTTCTGATTCGGCCAATCAGGGCAAAAATCTGGCTGGCGGCGGCGTTTAGGGTGTTCATCCCCGTCAGCGCAAAGCTGGCTTCAGCGGCGCGCGGGGCCTGTTGGGGCATTTGCGGCTGGGTTGGTTGCTGGGGCGGTTGCGCTTGTCCAAAGCCTTGTTGCGGCTGGCCAAACCCCTGCTGTGGTTGACCAAACCCTTGCTGCGGGGGGGGCTGCTGGCCAAAGCCCTGCTGGGGCGGCGGCGCATAGGCAGGCTGCTGCGGGGCGGGCGCACGGCCCCCCGGGCGCAGGTTTACAATCGTTTTTTCCGTGTCATCCGGCTCGGCAAACGGGTCATCATCATTGCTCATGTCTGCGCTCCCTTAGCCATTTCTAATTGCCCACAATTCCATTTGCAGCCCCGGTAAATCACCGGCCACATGCACCGCCAAACCACCCGATGATTGCAGCTGCTTCCAAAGCTCGCCGTTACGATCAAGCTCAAAATACGTAACCCCCGCATGGAACGGAATTTGCCGAGGGGCCACGGGCATTGGGCGCATCCCGATGCCGGGCAGGGCGGAGTTTACCAACTGCCGAATGCCCTCGACCGGCCCTAATTTGGCTTGGGTCGGGAAGTGCTTGCGAATGGTTTCGGGTGGCACATCGGCCTTGGCGGCCATAATAAAGCTCGCGCCTTGCAGCAAGCGTTTGTCGGCGATCATACCCACAGAAATACCATATTTGCGCGCTTCCAGCGGAATCTGTATCGCGTTTTGCTCCAGCACTGCCGAGAGGTATTGCCGCAAGGCCCGCATCACGTCGACAAAGGTCGCGGTGAGGTTTTCGTGTTGATAAAGCGGAAAATTTGGTGGCTTTTTGGTGCTGTCCATATAGGTGGAAAGCTCGCCTGCGAGGCCGATCAGGAACTGATAGATCATCGCCGGATGGGCATTTTGCAGGGCCGACAAGTGCCGTGTTTGCGGCAAGTAGCGGTTTACACAGATCAGGAGCAGAAAATCCGTGATTTCCGCCGCCGCTTTGGCAGGCCCGCTTTCAACCAATCGCCCCGAGAGCGCATCGGAGCGATGCCCGAGCAGGCCTTCGACTTCGCGCACAAAATCCGCCAGCGTGGTCGAGGCGCGAATATCGAGGCAGGTTGGGATAAACGCCCTGTCCAGCACCACTTCTTTGTCGGATTTCACTTCGATAATGCGCGCAATCGGAATGGCGAGGCGGTCCGACATATCGTCCATCTCCAACGCAAATTCCAGCCGCAGCTTGGCAACGGCTAGGGTGGTTGGGGTTTTCTGGTTGCCGACCGCATTGGTGATCTCTATCTCGCTCGGGGCATAACGCGCGGCGGATTTTTCAGCGCCCGACATATCCACCTCGGTCGCCCCATGGCGGCGGGTGGGGATCGTCAAGTAAATAACTGTGTTTTTAATGTTTTCCGGCACATCCATCGAAGGCGGATGCCCCTCGGCG
>JAJRRX010000208.1 GCA_024279075.1 Alphaproteobacteria bacterium
AGCGGTGCCGGTTGTGACCATGCATTCCGTTGAGCGCGAGGTGCAATCAGGCATCGTGCTGCGCGGCACCACACAGGCGGCGCGGCGCATTGATATGCGGGCCGAAACCTCGGGTCGCGTGGTCTCGCAACCTCTGCCCGCAGGCACGGCGGTTTTAGAGGGCCAAGTGCTGTGTGAGCTGGATGCAGGGGTGCTTGAGGCCCAACTGGCGGAAGCGCAAGCGCAAATGGCCAATGCCGAAGCCAATAATAACGTGGCCAGCCGTTTGGCAGAAAGCGGATTTGGTGCCGAAAACAGCGCCATTTCCGCCTCTGCGGCTTTGGAAAGCGCCCGTGCGCGGGTGCTGAGTGTAGAGCGGATTTTGAGCCAACTTAAAATCACTGCGCCCTTTGCAGGAGTTTTGGAAAACGATAGCGCCGAAATCGGTTCGCTGCTCCAGCCCGGCGGTTTATGCACCACCATATTGGCGCTGGATACCATCAAAATGGTGGGCTATGTGCCGGAGATTGATATCGTAAACCTCAGCGTTGGCCAGTTGGCAGGCGCGCGCTTGCTTTCGGGCCGCGAAGTCATTGGCAAGGTTACGTTTATTGCCCGCTCGGCGGACCCTCTCACTCGCACCTTCCGACTTGAGGTGAGCGTGGATAACGCTGATCTGAGTATTCTGGATGGGCAATCGGCTGAAATCGGCATCGCGTATGCCGGTGAAAAGGCGCATTTGCTGCCCCAGCATGTGCTAACGCTAAATAACGAGGGCGCGCTTGGGGTGCGGATTGATGACAATAACACCGCGCGTTTTGTCGCCGTAGATATCATCCGCGATGCGCCCGAAGGCTTTTGGCTCACCGGCCTGCCGCCGGAGGTGGATGTGATTGTAACCGGCCAAGAATACGTGACCGATGGCCGCGCCATTGCGGTAACCAAGCAGGGCGAAGAATAATGGAAGGCATTGTTGATTGGGCCACGGGCCGCGCGCGGATGATCCTTGCGTTCATCGCGCTTTCCCTCATTGCTGGCCTCTATTCTTACTCTACCTTGCCCAAAGAGGGCGCGCCGGATATTGACATCCCCGCGCTCTTTGTCTCGGTGGTTTACCCCGGCATATCGGCTGAAGACTCTGAGCGCTTATTGGTTAAACCGCTGGAAACGGCGATGAGCGAAGTGACCGGCGTTAAAACCATTTCTGGCACCGCGGCCGAGGGCTATGGCGGCGTGGCGCTTGAATTTGAGTTCGGCTGGGACCGCGCAGCGGCGCTGGCCAATGTGCGCGCCAAGCTTAAAGATGCCGAGGCCACTATGCCCGATGGCATTGCCTCTACCACCATTAACGAGATCAATTTCTCCGAATTCCCGATCATCATTCTGGCGCTCTCCGGTGCCGTGCCCGAGCGCACGCTTTTGCGCGTGGCCAAAGACCTGCAAGCCGCGCTTGAGGGCCTGCCACCGGTGCTAGAGGTCGGCATTGCCGGCCAGCGCGATGAAATGATGGAAGTGCTGATCGACCCGTTAAAGCTTGAGGCTTATAACGTTACGGCGGGCGAGCTGATCAATGCCGTGAATAATAATAACCGGCTGATTGCGGCGGGGGAGATCGAAATCGGCACCGCTGCCTATTCCATCAAAATCCCCAGTGCTTTTAACGAGGCGCAGGATGTTTATAACCTGCCCGTTAAGCGCAATGGCGACCGGATTATCACCCTCGCAGATATCGCCGATATCCGCCTGACCTTTGAGGACCGCCGCGGCACCGCGCGTTTTAATGGCGAAGATACGGTGGCGCTACAGGTGGTGAAGCGCAAAGGCGCCAATGCGATTGATACCGTGGCGCTGGTGCGCGCCACCATGGCCGTTGAAATGGAAAAATGGCCCGAGGACCTGCGCCAAGCGGTTGAGGTTAACTTCAGCTTGGACAACTCCATTCAGGTTAATAACATGGTTAACCAGCTGCTGGCCTCAGTGCTGACAGCGATTGCGCTGGTGATGATCGTGGTGCTGGCCTCGCTCGGCGTGCGCTCCTCGCTGCTCGTAGGCTTCGCCATCCCCACCTCTTTCCTGCTCACTTTCGCCATTCTCTCGGTCATGGGCATCCCGATTTCCAACATCGTGATGTTCGGCCTCATCCTTGCCGTGGGCATGCTGGTTGATGGCGCGATTGTGGTGGTGGAATACGCCGATAAAAAGGTCTCTGAGGGCAT
>JAJRRX010000209.1 GCA_024279075.1 Alphaproteobacteria bacterium
CGCACATAAAATACGCCGATCATCAAAAGAACGGCCAATACGAGATAAATCGCCATGCGCTGCATCTATTTTCCTTCGTCTATCAGCGCGGCCCGCGCTTCTACCAGATCAACAATATGGTCGATCATCGCATCATTGCCAAGCTTGTGATCTTGCTTGCCCGCTACGTAAACCATGCCAGAGCCAGCGCCACCGCCGGTAAAACCAACATCGGTCATCAAGGCCTCGCCGGGGCCATTAACCACACAGCCAATAATGCTCAGGCTGATCGGCGTGCGAATATGCTCCAGCCGGTCCTCCAAGGCTTCAACGGTTTTGATCACGTCAAACCCTTGGCGGGCGCAGGAGGGGCAGGAGATAATATTAACACCCCGATGCCGCAGGCCCAGCGATTTTAGAATTTCAAAACCGGCTTTTACTTCGCGCACAGGATCCGCCGAAAGGGAGACCCGCAGAGTATCGCCAATGCCGTCCCATAACAGCGAACCAAGGCCGATGGCGCTTTTAACCGTGCCAGAAACCAGCCCGCCTGCTTCAGTAATACCAAGGTGAATGGGCGCATCTGTGGCTTCGGCCAGCCCATGATAAGCAGCGGCAGACATAAACACATCCGAAGCTTTTACACTAATTTTGAAGTTATCGAAGTTGTTGTCATGCAGAATGCGAATATGGTCGAGCCCGCTTTCGATCATCGCATCAGGGCAAGGCTCGCCGTATTTCTCTAGCAAATGGCGCTCTAGACTGCCAGCATTTACCCCAATACGAATAGAGCAACCGTTATCCTTGGCCGCAGCAACAACCTCGCGCACCCGATCGGGCGAACCGATATTACCGGGGTTAATGCGCAGGCACGCGGCCCCTGCCTCGGCGGCCTCTACCCCGCGTTTATAGTGAAAGTGGATATCCGCGACCAGCGGCACAGGGCTTTCAGCCGCGATCTCCTTAAAAGCCTTGGTGGCGGCCTCATCCGGGCAAGACACCCGCACAATATCAGCCCCCGCCTCGGCGCATTCCTGAATTTGCGCCACAGTAGCGCCAATGTCAGAGGTTATGGTGTTGGTCATGGTTTGCACAGTTATCGGAGCGTCGCCGCCAACAGGCACATTGCCCACCATGATCTGGCGGCTTTTGCGGCGCTCGATATCCCGCCATGGGCGGATAGGATTATGGGTCATGTGAGCAAAACTCTTTATTGGGTTATGATGGGTATATGTATCGTGTCTAGTGGCGGTTGTCACCATCACCTTTGGCGCGCGTGGCTAGTATTCATCGCCAAGCGCAGCGGCACGCGTCAACTCTTCCGAAACCGTGCGCATTTCGGCGGTGAGCGTGCCAAGCGGCGCATAATTTTCAACGATATCGGCAGCGGCAAGCGATACATCCCGTGCCACGCCATTGGTGCCATTCACGGGTCCAAAAACCTGCCCGTCAACCATCAAAAAGAGGTATCCCGCGTTGCCCGCCCGCAAGCTGGAAATCTTGGCCCGCTCTGGCAAGGTGTATTCCTCCCCTGCCGCCAGCACCTTTTCAAACAGGATAGAGCCATCAGCAGCACTCACCCGCACCCAAGCTTCTTGCTGGGCAAACAAGCTAATGAGCGGGTTATTTTCTGCCACCGTTACTTGCGGGTCGCCGACCGCGGCAAGGGCTTCAACTGCCGCAACAATCGCCGCTTGCGGCACAATTTCCGTTGAGGCAACCACAATCTCCGGCGCTATTGCCCCGATCGGGCCATCACGCGGGGTCACAACAGGCACGCTGAGCGCGCGGTTAGAGTAAAGCCGGTTTAAATCCATCGCCTGCTCGGCAGTGCGGCTCAAAAGCTCGGTATTGGCAGCATCGGCAAAACCGGCAAATTCCACGGTATCAAGCACCTCGGGCGATTGCTCAACGGGTGCGATGTCAACCCGCTGAATATCCTTCAACAAGGTCCAACCACCAAAAACCAAACCTGCAATCAACCCAACGATCACCAGCAACGGCCCCAAAGCCGAAACATCCGCCATGCGCGAGCCATCAAGAGCCGCGCGGCCAAAAATCGGGTTTATATCATTAACCGCTGAGGCACTGATGGCCGAAACGCGGGAATTGCTGCCACCTTCGCGACGGCGGCCAAGGTCCGCGTGCGCACCCTTAAAATTGGATTCTGCACAAAACCGCGCATAGGTATCTTCCGGGTCCAGCTCCAGATAGCGCGCATATGAGCGCACGTAGCCAGCTAAAAAACCTGTGTTTTCAAAGACAGAAAGGTCGCAATTCTCGATCGCAGCAATGTAAGAGGCTTTTATCCGCAAGTCGCGCTGCACATCGAGCAGCGATTTGCCTAGTGTGGCGCGCTCGCCACGCAGTTCATCGCCAAGGCGCAGCTCAAATGAGTCAAAGCCCTGCAAATCTGCGGTATCTGCTTCAGTGGGTGTCACTGTACTGCCCTTGTGTTCGCATTGCGCCAACTCATAAACGAATCACTTCTTGCCGAAGTCTGTATTCGTGGTAACAATTTATTTACTGTTTTTAGGCCTTTTTTCCCAACCTGTCCAGCGGCTTAAGCGGGAAAGCGCGCATGCCTAACAGGCAATCGGCTTGCGGGCGAGTTCGCACTGCTGCCATAGGCTATCAAGTGCATGCACCAGCTCATCCATCATCGGGCCATCATGCACCGGCGAAGGCGTAAAGCGCAGGCGCTCGGTGCCCCGTGGCACGGTCGGAAAGTTGATCGGCTGAACGTAAATACCAAAATCATTGAGCAATGAATCCGATAACATTTTGCACTTGGCAGGGTTGCCCACATGCACCGGCACAATATGGCTCGGGCTGTCCATCACGGGTAGCCCCATAGCTTTAAGCCGCAATTTCAGCACCTTAGCGGCCTCTTGCTGTTGGTCGCGCAATTCCTGATGCTCTTTCAGGTAACGGATGGAAGCCGTGGCCCCCGCCAACACCGTAGGCGGCAACGAGGTGGTGAATATGAACCCCGGCGCGTAAGAGCGCACCGCGTCAATCATTTTACGCGAGGCGGCAATATAGCCACCCATCACACCATAAGCCTTGCCTAATGTGCCGTTGATAATATCAATCTTGCCCGTCAGTCCGAGATGCTCTGAAAGCCCACCACCGCGCGGGCCATACATGCCAACCGCATGCACTTCATCAAGGTAAGTCAGCGCGCCGAACTCCTCGGCCAAAGCACACACCTCTTCCAGCGGGCCAAAATCACCATCCATCGAATACACCGACTCAAAGGCGATCAGTTTGGGCGCGTTAGGGTCCGCCGCTTCCAGCAGTTCGCGCAGGTGCGCAACATCATTATGCCGCCAAATATGCTTTTGCCCTTTCGAGCGGCGCAAGCCCTCGATCATGCTGGCATGGTTTAGTTCGTCAGAAAAAACAATCAGCCCCGGAAACAGCTTTGGCAGGGTGCTAAGCGTCGCGTCATTGGCGATGTAAGCCGAAGTGAAAACCAGCGCATCTTCCTTCTGATGCAAATCGGCAATCTCTGCCTCTAGCGCGTTATGATAAGCCGTGGTGCCAGAAATATTACGCGTGCCACCCGAGCCAGCGCCTGCCACCTCAATGGCTTCATGCATGGCCTCTAGCACCACCTCGTTTTGCCCCATGCCGAGGTAATCATTGCCACACCACACCGCAATATCCTGCACCGTGCCATCTGGCCGGTTCCACTTCGCCCGCGGGAACTGCCCTTTTTGGCGCACGATATCCATAAATACGCGATAGCGATCTTCCGCATGCAGCGCCTCAAGCGCTGTGTCCAGATGTGCGTTGTAATCCATAGGATTCTCTCCGGTAAAAGGGGTGTGGCTTTCTTAAACGAGATGGAATCGGAAATCACCCTGCAAAATGCCGCATAGCGGCGTGATAACGCATTTATTACTCTAACCAACCTGACAATTAGGTGAAATGCCCTTTTTGATTGTAATATCCGCGTATTGACGGCAGCCAAGGGGTATGAAATGACAGCCCAAACCCAGCGAAGAAGGCTCAAAATGCCCAAAATACCCCCTCCAGTTCAGCTACGCCTCGAATCAGAGGCCGACACCACGCGGCTGGCGGCAGCTTTTGCTAGCGCCATGCAGGCCGGCGATGTGCTGTTGCTAAGCGGCGGCTTAGCGGCTGGAAAAACCTATTTTGTGCGCGCGGCTGTGGCGGAGCTCGGCTCAGATGATGCGGTGAGCAGCCCGACCTACACTTTGGTAAATATCTATAACAGCCCCAAAGGGCCAGTGGTACATATGGATGCCTACCGCCTTGAAAGCGCCGCTGATTTCGCCGATTTGGCGCTGGAAGACGAGGTAGAGCACGGGCTTACCTTCATTGAATGGGGCGACATGCTGGCGGGCGAATTTGACGATTATATCCGCCTTGAAATGGTGGTGGACCCAACGCTGGAACAAGCGCGCAATGCCGCACTTTCCTTCCATGGCCCACGCGGTGCGGCCCTGCTGGCAAAAGTGCTAGAGGGCTTCAAGGCATGAAGCTGTTTTTGCAAACCTCCTCTGGCCAGCCCTCATTGGCATTGTGGGAAAACCGTGTGGTTTTCGAGGTGACCTACGGCCAAATGCAACGGCTGGATTATGGCGTCGAGCTGCGCGCGGCACTCGATAGCACGGGGCGGTCGCTGGAAGAGCTATCCGAAATCATCGTAGATATCGGCCCCGGGCGGCTTGGCTCCACCCGCACCGCCGTGGCCTTTGCCAATGGCTTGGCCTATGCCCGCCGCCTGCCGATTGTGCCGCTGAATTCGATCATTTTGCTCGGAGCCTACGCCGAGTCCACGCACAACAAGCCCTGCCTAGTGCTGCGCAGTGCGGCGCGCAAGCAATACCATTGGGGGCTAGTGAAAGATGGCCGGATTATTGAAGCGGGCTTTGCGCCGGATGGGGTGATTATAACCGATTTCAAAGGCCCGATTGTGGTTGCCGGAGACGCAACCCCCGAGCATGCAACAGTAAAAAACGCCGATTGGCTGTCCCTAAATGCGGTAGAAGGCGCGGCCCTTGCCCTGTTAGCGCCACACCTGACACCCACCCAAGGCCCCGTGGTGCCGCTCACCGATACATCGGGGCTCGCCCGTGAATAAGGTCGTCGAAATTCTAAGCAATGGCGGGGTGGCCTTGCTGCCAACGGATACGGTTTACGGGCTTTTGGCCAGCCCGTTGCATCCTAAAGCCGTGGCCAAAATATTTGCTCTGAAAGCAAGGCCAGTGGTCAAAAACCTGCCAGTATTAGTGGCGGATGCCGCACAGATTACGGCACTAGGTGTGCAGCTAACACCCCGCATAAAAAAACTATTGGCAATGCGCCACGGCGCGCTCACAATGGTTTTACCAATAAGCAATGCCCCCCAATGGCTGGCAGGGCGAAAAGAGGTGGCTGTGCGGATACCACAAGATGCATATCTCCGCGCCCTTCTTGAAGCGACTAGCCCCCTCCTTGCCACCAGCGCCAATGCCAGCGGGCACGAGACGCCCGCTGCGGTGCCCGACATCCTAGCCCAACTCACCGGCGCGCCTGATATCGTGGTCAATGACGGCCCCCGCACAGGCCAGCCCTCGACGTTGATAGACACCCAAACCACCCCTTTCACCGTGCTCCGCCGTGGCGCGATTTCAGAGGAAGACCTCAAGGAGATTTTGGCGCTATGACGTTGATTCTAGGGATAGAAACCTCCTGTGATGACACCTCGATTGCCGTGGTAGACAAGGCCGGCCATGTGCTGGCCTGCAAAACCGCCTCGCAAGTGGAGGTGCATGAAGGTTACGGCGGGATTTATCCTGAATTTGCAAGCCGCGCCCACGTGGCGGCAATTATTCCGACGCTGGAAGCAACGCTGAATGCGGCAGATGTTTCTCCGGATGATCTTACCGCCATCGGTGTCACCCGTGGGCCGGGTCTCATTGGCTCCCTACTCGTGGGCCTGCACACGGCCAGCGGCCTCGGCGCGGGTTGGGGGCTGCCAGTTTATGGCATTAACCATCTGCGCGGCCACCTGCGCTCAGCCCTTCTTGAGGGTGGCAAGGTGAATTACCCCGCTATTGTGCTGTTGGCCTCGGGCGGGCATACGCTGATCGCTTATATGAAGGATGCCGCCAGTATGGAGTTGCTTGGCACCACACGGGATGACTCTGTCGGCGAGGCTTATGATAAAGTGGCGCGTATGCTGAACCTTGGCTTTCCGGGTGGGCCTATCATTGATCAAGTCGCAAAAACCGGAAACCCGACCACGCGCTTTCCTCGACCAATGTTGGGCAAGGGCTTTGAGTTTTCCTTCTCCGGCCTTAAATCCTCGGTGCGCCGCCATATGGAAAAAACCCCCGAGGCGCATGTGCCAGACGTAGCGGCATCATTTGTGGCGGCCTGTATGGATGTGCTAATCGGCAAATGCAAAGCGGCGATTGAGATGTATAAACCCGCCAGCCTGATTGTCGTTGGCGGCGTCTCCGCCAGCCCTCAGCTGCGCGCGGGCATGGCGGACCTTTGCGCCACTAAAGGGGTGCATCTCGCCCTGCCGCCGCAAAAATGGTCCACTGATAACGGTGCGATGATTGCGATGGCGACGTTTGATTACCTCGGCAGGCAGGCGGACCTAGAGATTAACCCGAATCTGCCGATTGGCGTGCTTTAAGCCTTATCGTGTAACAGCCACATAGCCCCCACCTGCGATGTAGAACACGCCGCTCACACCAGACGCTTTTCGCTGTGCCGATGGAGAGGTAATATGCGCCCGAAGCCGCTCCGCAAGAAAGGCATATCCGCCAAGTACCAGCCCCGCAACAGTGGCCGCTGTGATCACCAGAATGATATACTGGAGCCTTAGAGGGCTGGAAATATCAATAAACTGGGAGAGAAATGAGAGGTAAAAAACAAGTGACTTCGGGTTTAGAATCGATGTAAAAAAGCCGGCTCTAAAGCTACCACCCCTATGTGCCCCTGCTTTACCCTGTGCAGCAGGCTGCTTTGCAAACCATAGCGCTTTAAGCCCTATATATAGCAAGAACAAAACGCCAAACCACTTTAATGCCTGAAATGCAAATGGAGACGCCGCCAAGGCAGCCCCGACCCCAAGTAGGGAAATAGCCATCAAACACACTCCACCCAGCACCTCGCCAAGAATGCAAATGAGCGCAGAGCGCCGCCCATTGGCAATGGCTTGGCCCGTAACCACCAGAACACTTGGCCCCGGAATGACGGAAAGCACGAAGGTAGCTGACAAAAAGGCGAACCAGATTTGAAGGTCCATATTTGAAATCCTAGCGTTTGTGATATGCTATACGCCATTACCGCAAACGCCAAGGCCTCAGCGCGGCGCGGGCGCAATGTCTCACCACACACAGAGCTAGACGCGCCGCCACCGCAAGCATGTTCCCCTCGGCACAGGATCATTTGCTGCGCAAATAATCCCTTGCCATTGGGCGGTGGCCTCGCTGCGCTCGGTGGGCGCTTACCCGATATACTGCCAAAGAATATACCCGATCGATATCACCATGGAGAGCGTGGCGGTAATGCCTGCCGCTATCCTTGGGAAAGTTTTTCCGTTGTCGGGGTTAAGGCCGAGCGGCAGCAGCACACGGGACAGCAAAAGCAAGGCACCGCTAGCATGCAGCATCTCTGCTTTTCCGCCCGCCGCTTCGGCGATTGCCAGCAAGATCAGCGCATGAGGCACAACCTCGATAAAATTCCCGAAAACGCGAATTTTGCGGGCAAGCACCATATTGTCACCGTAATGCATCGAAATACCCGTTTTGGCGCGTTCCACAACAACGAGCGTCCGGAAGAAAATAAAAAATACGCCGAGGATGGCGGCATAAAGGCCTGAAATTTCAAATATCATAGCGTTCTCCTGTTTGAGCCTGTTAGCGACAGGCGCGCACAAGAAAGACGAATGAAACGACGTATATTCTACAACCGTCGCAAAATATTTACCCGATCTCGGACAGCATCACATTGCTTTCCACCTCACCAACACCCGGTAGCGTCATTATTCGCCGCCGCAGGATGCGCTCGAAATCGCTCAGGTCCCGCGCCACGACCTTGAGGCGGTAATCATAAACCCCAAGCACGTGCTGCACCAGTTGCACCTCCGGTATCGCGCACACGGCGCGCTCAAAATCCTCTAGGCTGACCCGCCCCTTGGCAGCCAGTTTCACCCCGAGATAAACCACCACCTCAAAGCCAAGCGCCGCCTTGTTTAGCCGCACGCGCCGCCCCACAATCACGCCGCCCACTTCCAGCCGTTTTATCCGCCGCCATGCCGACGGCTGGGTAAGCCCGACGGCTCTGCCGACCTCGCCGGCATTCAAGCTACCATCGCGTTGCAGCGCCCGCAGGATGGCGTGGTCTTTCTCATCAAGCTCGATCATATCGGCAGCGCCTCGGTGTTTTTTACCTCAGAAATCAGCATCAAGGCCTCAACATCGTTGATATGGGGCAGTGCCAGAATGCGCTCTTTGTATATCTCCTGATAATGGGCGAGGTCCCGCGCCCGCACATCCATGCGGATATCGACCCGTCCGAGCAGGGTTTGGATGCCGCCAACCTCGGGGATCTCCCGTGCCGCCTTGGTAAATGCGTCAAACGCGTTGCCTTGGGTTTTATCCAGCGTAATACGCAGAAACACTTCCACCGCGTAGCCCATGGCGCGGTGGTTTATGACCACCTCACGGCCTTCGATCACGCCGGATGCCTCCAGCTTTTCCACGCGCCGCCAGCAGACCCCTGCGCTGAGGCTGGTGCGCTCAGCGAGTTGGGCCTTGGTGAGGTTGCCATCGGCTTGCAGGTGTCGCAGCAGGCGGCGGTCTATATCATCTACTTGCATGATATTTTCGTTCTTCTAAATTTGTGCGCATGATATTTTTTCTTTAACGGCAAAATTGCAGATATTCAAATGGTATATCTAGCCAAACTCGCTATTCTGCCCTCAGTTCAACCCCAACAAGGATAAAACCATGCGTGTATATTACGACCGCGATTGCGACATCAACCTGATCAAAGACATGAAAGTGGCCATTCTCGGCTACGGCTCCCAAGGCCACGCCCACGCGCTGAACCTGCGCGATAGCGGTGCCAAGAATGTCGTTGTCGCCTTGCGTGAAGGCTCTCCAAGCCAAGCCAAAGCCGAGGGCGAAGGCCTGAAGGTAATGGGCATTGCCGAGGCCGCCGCTTGGTGTGACCTGATCATGTTTACCATGCCAGACGAGCTGCAAGCCGAGACCTATAACAAATACGTTAAGGACAATATCCGTGATGGCGCGGCCATGGCCTTTGCCCACGGCCTCAACATCCACTTCAACCTGATCGAGCCTAAAAAGGGCCTCGACATCATCATGATGGCCCCCAAAGGCCCCGGCCACACCGTGCGCGGCGAGTTTACCAAAGGCGGCGGCGTGCCGTGCTTGGTAGCGGTTGAAAACGACGCCTCCGGCAAAGCCATGGAAATCGGCCTTTCTTACTGCTCCGCCATCGGCGGCGGCCGCTCCGGCATCATCGAAACCAACTTCCGCCAAGAGTGCGAAACCGACCTATTCGGCGAGCAAGCCGTGCTGTGCGGTGGCCTTGTTGAGCTGATCCGCATGGGCTTTGAAACCCTCGTTGAGGCAGGCTACGAGCCGGAAATGGCCTATTTCGAGTGCCTGCACGAAGTGAAGCTGATCGTGGACCTGATCTATGAAGGCGGCATTGCCAACATGAATTACTCGATCTCCAACACAGCGGAATACGGCGAATATGTCTCCGGCCCACGCATCCTCCCATACGAGGAAACCAAGAAGCGCATGAAAGACGTGCTGACGGACATTCAAAACGGCAAATTCGTGCGCGACTTCATGCTTGAAAACGCCGTTGGCCAGCCGAGCTTCAAAGCCACGCGCCGGATCAATGACGAACACCAGATCGAGAAAGTCGGCGAAACCCTGCGCGGTATGATGCCTTGGATTTCTGCTGGCAAAATGGTGGATAAAGAAAAGAACTAAAGCCAAACTATTTGACTTATGCTTTAGGCTCCGGAATTTCCGGGGCCTATTTTTATTGCTTTTCTACTTAAACTATTGAGGCCAATCTGTTTGTTGGTCACAAAAGCCACCTCCTCCAGCTTATCAATGATGCGCGCTCAAATATCCGAAGAGGTAACATTCTGCTTGCGCTAAACGGTAGTGCCTCCGCATCCGTCCTTCCAATGGCAAATATCAAGGTCGACGTAACGTCCGGCGACACGTTCAGCGATAACATCTATGTTGGCGGCTATTCAGACGGTCATACGATCCTCGCCAGTGAGGATGAGCGCGCGGATTATGACCTGGCATGATTTACAAATTATGGCTTTGGCCGCATCAACCACCCCGAAGACTGGACCCCAAGAAGCACCGCGCCCTTCAATGAGTTTAATGGCTGGGTGCCGCCACGCCTTTGGCCGTAAAGCCCCCCGAAAATTTGCGTATCCTCATTTTTTTCAAGTATTGCCAAGGCCGACGTTTAACGCCTTTATCCAGCAATGAAAGAAGGGAGCCGCTATCAAACCGGCCTCCTTTGGGGTTAAGAAACTGGCAGGTCTACCAGCTCCAACACGACGGCAACCGGAAAGTGATCGCTAAAGCCATCTTGGTTCACGTTCTTGCCAACATCGCCCTTTGGCAGCCCAAAACGAATGGGCCCGCTGCCGGATTTGCGCGATACCATCTCCGGAATCGTGATGATCTGGGCAGAACCACGCTTTACGCAAAACCCTTGTTCGCCCTTGAGCAACGACCGGTTGACCAATATTTGGTCAAACACATTGCCGTCTGATTTATAATAAAGCGTGCCATCAATTTGCCGCATATCCCCCATCTCATCAACCGCTTCCACTGAAAGATACTCCCACGCCATATTGTAAAAGCGAGCAGACCGTGAGCGCTCAATATCCGCCCTTTCACGCCATGCAACAGCATTAAACCTTACCGAAGGATCAAAAGGATCATCATTAAAATCGCTGATCGCCAAAATCGGGGTTGTATCGCCGGTAACCTCGCGGATGCGCTCATGCCAATAACCCAATGTTTCCCCCGCAGTGGCGCGAAAACCAGCACTTGCCGCCGCCCCGCCTGATCTTGATGGCCAATGGTTGCACAACACCACAAGATCAAGGCCTTCATTGGTGGTAAATGTAGCTTGCAAAATGTCTCTGGTTCCTGTGCGGCGCAGAACAAAATGAGAGAATATCAACGCCGGATCTACGGTTAGATTGCGAGAGTCGTAAATAAACGCTGTATCAATCCCGCGCTTGTCGCGCTCTGAGTCAGCATGAACAACTTTATAGTCTCTTTCGCTAAGCCCCTTGTTGAGCACCCCCACCAACCTGTCGAGCACAAATCGGTTCTCCACCTCGCAAACTCCTAAAATATCGGGTCCGGAAGCCTCGTTCATGCCTTGAATTATTTTGGCTAGCTGAGAGATTTTTCTGTCAAACAAGGCCTCGCTCCAACCGACAAGATCATTTTTGTTTTTATTAGCAATCCACGCCAAGCGATCCGGGTGGTTTTCAGGCGCAAACAGGTTTTCCAAATTCCAAAATCCGACCATCAGTTCAGTCATCGACCCCCCCCCTTAAGCGGTTTCTTCTATAGTTCTCTCTACCTATAACTGCATATTTAGGGGGAATTATCAACTAGTCATCTATCACATGTGCTTCCAATTCGATATTTGTGGCGTCAAAGTGATTTCCAATTGCGCAATCCAGCGAAGGCCAAAATACTCAAAAAACACCTTTTCAGCACAGCCCACACTTTCGGAAGGCGTTTTTTGCCGCTATAAACGCATATGCACACCCTTCGCCCTCTTGCTCAAAGCGACCTCGCGGCTCTGCTTAACTTTGAACGCAACAACCGCGCCTATTTCGAGCACTGGGTGCCGCCGCGGCCTGAGTGGTTTTTTAAGGACCCAACCCGCTATAATGCGCATATGGCAACCCTACTCACAGAGCAGCAAAACGGCAGATTTCGGATGTATGTCCTGACAGATCGAAGCCGTCAAATTTTGGGCCGGGTTAATCTTACAATTTCAAGCCTGCCTTCACTTGGCTATCGCATCGCCCAAGCCCACACAGGCAAAGGCCTCGCCACCATTGCGGTTCAGCAAATCTGTAAAATCGCAATAAACACCTTAAAACTTTCAGAAATATCGGCCCAAGCTGCGCAAAGTAACATGGCCTCACAACAGGTGCTTATAAACAATGGCTTTGTGCGCCATCAAAGCCCCGCACAAGAGGCCAAGCTAAACGGTCAGCCCATTTGGCTAGAACGCTTCCACAAGCACCTTTAAGCCAGCCACAAACACGGGCGTCCCAGCGCGGCGCGAATGCAGTATTGCCAAGCAAAGCAGCGCCAGACGCGCCGCATCAGGGCTTTTGGCAAGCCCCCGCGTAAAGCTCTTCAAACACATACACCCAGCCAGAATTACAACCACCCCGCGCCACGGCCCCTTTCCCAGCAGAAACAGAATGCCTCCCCTTTGGCCACCAGTCCGTTGTTTTCTCCACAAACACCTCAAAGGCCCGCTCGGCAGCGCAGCTCAAGTCAACCATTTTTACGACGGGTTCAATCATGTGTTTTCCTTTTCAATTTCAGCGGCAAAAGCCTGTAGACCATCGCCCCAAAGTCCATCCAGATAGCCCCTGAGTGCGGCAGGCTCACACCCGCCCTGCGCGCCAACTCGCCTGCAGGCTGTGGAGAATGCACCATGGCTTCATATAAGCTGCGGTGGGTTGGGTCGACCAAAACCATAAATGATTCTTGGTAAGTCATGGCTTACGGCAGGCCTACACGTTCCATTAATCAACCCTTTTCCCTTGATTTCCGCGCACAAAACCCCGATTTAGGAATATGTAACCATATTGGGGGCCAATAATGCTAAAGAAAATGCTGATCCGGTGGGCCGCTGCCCTCATTCTGGTATTCATCACTTATAACCCAACCAGCTTTAATTATGTTCGTTGGGCGATGGACAGTTACACCGATAACCTCTCTGTGGTTATCCTGCTTGGCCTTATTTTGTTTGTGGCTTATGCAGTTTTTGTGCGCGCCACCCTGCAATCCATCGGCAAGGTCGGCATTGGCCTTGTGCTGGCTGTTATTGCTGTGCTGCTCTGGGTTTTGTATGACAAGGGCCTTTTGGACCCTGCAAATGGCACCCTCATGACATGGATCGGCCTTATCGCGCTTTCCTTCATCCTCGGCCTTGGCCTAAGCTGGAGCATCATCCGGCGCCGCATTTCCGGCCAGCTTGATGTGCGCGAATCCGATGTGCATGACGATAGTGCCGAATAGGCTTGATTTGGAATCGACATCCTCCATCTTAAGCGTTAGATAGCCCCGACCCTTTAAAGACCGAAAGACCGTATAATGGAAAACATCGTTCTCACAATTCACCTGATTCTGGCC